>CAZSQE010000088.1:0-7535 GCA_964608905.1 uncultured bacterium
GCCGGGCGTGCAGCCAGCGCAGCGACCAGCAGCCCCGACCCAGCCGCAGGTCGCCGTGGCTCTTCACGCTGCCGACGATGCGCGTGCCCTCGCCCACGAGCACCTCGCCCGTGGCCACGATGTCCGACGTCACCAGCCGGCGGGCGGGGATCTCGAGGCGGTCGCGGACCAGCCAGCGCCCGGCGGCGTCCTCCACCAGGCCCCGGACGTCCTTCGCCGTCCACGGCTCGAGCGTCCCCGGCGGGGCCGGCGCGGCCGGGGCGCCGAACGCCACCCGCGGGGCGTTGAGCCGCTCGAAGCGGCAACCCGGCTCGAGACGCAGTTCCACTTCGGCCGAGGCGCGGCCGTGCAGCGCGCACGCGGCGTGCGCCGTGAGCGAGCGCCGGGCGTGCAGCCAGCGCAGCGACCAGCAGCCCCGACCCAGCCGCAGGTCGCCCTGGGCCAGCACCGCGCGGCAGACGCTCCCTTCGCCGACCTCGACGTCCGCGCCGCCGTAGACCTCGAGGGGGAACAGCGCCTTGCCGGGCAGCTCGAGCCGGCCGGCGCCGACGGTGACCGACCCGCAGGTGACCGGGCCGGCCGGCGGGATGGTGACCCGCGCGGCCCCGTCGTCCGGCAGCACCGTGTACGGGGTGCCGTCGGGGAAACGTCCTTCCACGGGCGCGCCGCCGGCGCCGCACACGGCCAGCGCCTCGCCCAGCTGCCCGGTGATCCAGGCCTCGAAGGCCCGGGCGAAGTAGCGGATGTCCACGTCGGCGCTGCGCACCACGCGCAGCGGCTTCACGTCGGTGCGGCGGCGCCACTCGAGGAGCGAGGGCAGCAGGGGCAGGGCCGCCCAGGCCAGGAACAGCGCCATGACGCCGATGACCGCGAGGATCATGGCCGCGCCTCCTCTTCCTCGTCGTTGATGGCGTGGGGATGGTCCGTCTTCGACCAGCGCACGCGGGCGCCCGGCTCGCGCGGCCGCACCAGCTGCATCACCGTCTCGTGCGTGATGGTGAAGAGCCCCACCAGGAAGCCCAGCATGACCAGCGGCAGCAGGCGGATGCGCGCCCGCGAGCCGTCCAGGTACGAGCCGGCGCTGACCTCGAAGAAGGTGGCGAAGTTGCCGAGGACGCTGTACGAGGTCACGATCAGGATGACGATCAGCCCGGGCCGGTTCTCGCCCAGGTACCACAGCGCCATCGCCAGCAGCCAGCCGAGCATGACGATGGGCGACATCATGTAGACGTTGAGCAGCAGCCAGCCGTCCAGCTTCTCGCGGAAGCGCGTGCGCGGTCCGGCCAGCAGGTGCCCGGCGTGGGCGAACAGCGCCTCGTTGTGCCCGCGCGCCCAGCGGCGCACCTGGCGCATGCGCTGCGGCCAGCTGGTGGGGACCTGCTCGTAGCACTCCGAGCGGTTCTGGTAGACGGTCTTCCAGCCGCCGCGCAGCAGGCGGAAGGTGGCGTCGGTGTCCTCGGCCAGCGTGTCCACGCGCCAGCCGCCCACGCTCTCGAGCGCCCGGCGCCGCACGCCGCCCACCGTGCCGCCGTACTGCGGCACCAGCTTGAGGTTCATGCGCGCCTGCTGGTCCACCTGGTAGCCGCCGGTGCGCTCGAGGTCGAGCAGCCGGGTGAGCAGGTTCTGGCCGACGTTGTGGGGCACCACTCGCCCCATGACCGCGCCGACCTCGGGGTCGAAGAACGGCGCCACCAGCTGCTTGACCAGCCCGCGGCCCGGGATGTAGTCGGCGTCGAAGACCAGCGCGATGTCGGTGGTCACCAGCGCCATGGCGTCGCGCAGCGCCGCCGCCTTGCCCGGCTCGCCCTTGGTGCGGTGGAAGGGCGTCACGATGCCGGGGTGGCGGGCGGCGAAGTCGTCCACGATGGCCCCGGTCCGGTCCCTGGAGCGGTCGTCGATGGGCAGGACGTGCAGCCTGCCGGGCGGATAGTCCACGTCGAGCAGCGCGGTCAGGATGCCCTCCATGACCGGCTCCTCGTTGTGGGCCGGCACCAGCACCGTGACCTCGGGCCAGTCGGCCGAGTCGATGTCGAGGTAGGGGTGCCGCTGCACGCCGTGCAGGCGGTTCAGCGTGAACCAGTAGTGCCGCACCGTGTAGACGCAGATCACGAACAGGATCGCGTACAGCGGCCAGAGCATCGCCAGGACGTACCAGGGCCGGTCGGGGCGCTGCCCCACGGGCACGGGCGCGTCCCAGGCCAGGGCGGCCGCGGCGGCCAGCAGCCCGCCGGCCAGGAGCGCGGCGGCCAGGGCGCCCGGCCGGACGCGGCGCGTCGCGCGCGGCGCCGCGGGCCCCCCGGCGGGGGCGGACGGACGGCGGACGGGATTGCGGAGGAGGACGGTCATGGCGCCACCAGGAGTCGGAAGGAGCCGAACTGGGCGACCCCGTTCCGCACCGCCAGGTGCGGTTCGCGGTACTGCCCGGCCGGGTAACGGTGGTCGGAACGGAAGACCCGCCGCCCGTCCACCCAGACGAAGACGCGGCCGTCGCGCACGGCGAAGGCCAGCAGGTGCCACGCGCCGGGGCTCACCGCCTCGGCCGGCCGGATGACGCGCAGGACGTAGTCGTGGCGGTCCACCATGTGCCGGGCGCTCACCCGGGGCTCCCCGCTGAAGAGCACCGCGCCGCTCTCGCAGCGCAGCTCGCGGCTGTCGCGCGTGAGCAGGTGGACCTCGGTGGAACGCCCGGCGGAGTCGGGCAGGATACGGACGCGGGTCTCGAGCAGGAAGTCGCCGCCGTGCTCGGCCGGGCAGAAGTAGACCGCGAAGTCGCCGCGCTCCTCGCGGCCCTCGAGCACGCCGTCCGCCAGCCGCCACTCGCCCCAGCCCCAGGCGTCGGGGAAGGCCCCGTCGCGGAAGCGCCAGGCGGAGGCCTCGCGCCACGGCACGCCGTCCACCATCCGGTCGGCCTGGCCCGTGACGCGGGGCACGCTCTCGTAGACCTGGCGGAAGGCGCCCGGGCCGAGGCGCAGGACGAGCAGGAGCAGCACCGCCAGCAGCGCCAGCAGCAGCAGGAGCCTGCGCATGTCAGGCCGGACCCCGGGACGGAGCGGCCGCGGCGCGCCCTGCCATGGCGCGCGCCGCGCCGCCGTGCCTCTCGCGTGAATCGCTGGTGTGTCGGATCATCCCTGATCCCCCGTGGCGGGGAACCACCTCGTTCCCCGCGCAGCGTCCTGCCGCCTCGGCGGCTGTCCCGTCGGCCACGACTCGCCGGCACCGGCCCCACGGACGGTGCGCACAGGTTATCGGCTGGAGCGGCCCGTGACTAGAGGGGGCCCCGCCGCGCCCGCCGGGGGTCCCGCGGGGCCGGACCGGGACCGCACCGGCGGCGCCGGGCGGTCGCGCCGGGGCTTCGCGCCCCCGCCGCGAATCAACCGTTGAAATCGGGACCCCGGATGCCGCATCTTGTCGCCGTACCGGAGATGCATCCGATCCCTCCGCGGCGGCCCGGCGACTCCGGGTCGTCGCGGCCTGCCGCGACCCACGCACATGGAGGAGAGCATGGCGGCGAAGAAGAAGGTGGCCAAGAAGGTCGTGAAGAAGACGGTCAAGAAGGTCGTGAAGAAGGCCGCCATGAAGCCGGCCAAGAAGGCCTGCAAGGGCTGCAAGTAGCTTCCGGGAGGACGTGCCATCCGGCGGGGACGGGCGCCCGAGCGCCCGTCGCCGCGTCGCGTGTGCGGCACGGCGGGGCTTTCGCGGCGGGGTCGGAGGGGATACATTCGAGGCCCGGCCGGAGTATTGAAGACACGACCGTCGCAATGGGGCGCAATACCGGGGGAGGCCGCCGATGAGTCGCGCACGGTCGTCGCCTGTCCGATCATCCCACGTCGTCCTGCTGATCGGGACTCTGACCTTGGCGCTGCCCGCCGCTGCGCAGGAGGTCATCCCCGAGTTCTGGGGCACGGACGGTCAGGTCAACGCCGTGCTGGTCCAAGGCGAGGCCGTGTACCTCGGGGGCACCTTCAACGCGGTGTATCCCATCACCGGGGCGGGCGTGTCGCTGCGCGCGAGCACCGGGGAGCTCATGCCAGGCTTCCCGAAGGTCAATGGGTACGTGTACGCCGCGGTGCCAGACGGTGCCGGCGGGTGGTTCGTCGGGGGCGGCTTCTCCCACGTTGGCGGGGTGCCCAGGGACAACCTGGCCCACGTGCTGGCCGACGGGAGCGTGTCGGCCTGGGACCCCGGGATCCGCGACAGCTACGGCTTGCAGGACGGTGCCCGTGTGCGTTCGCTGGCCCTCGACCGCGGCACCCTCTACGTGGGCGGCATGTTCAGCCGGGTCGGACAGGCGGAGCGCCGCCAGCTGGCCGCGGTGGACGCAGACACGGGAGAGCCGAAGGCGTGGGCGCCGGACCCCAACGGGATGGTCCACGCGTTCTTCGCGAAGGGCGAGACGTTGTACGTGGCGGGGCGCTTCACCCGCATCGCGGGCGCCTCGCGCGGCTACCTCGTCGCGTTCGACCTCGTGACCGGCGGCCTGACGCCGTGGGATCCGGCGCCGGACGGATGGGTCAACGCGCTCGAGCCGTCCGGAGGCGTCCTCTACGCCGGGGGGCGCTTCACGCGGGTAGCCGGGATCCGCCGGGAGCGTCTCGCCGCCTTTGACCTGGGGAGGGGGGCGCTCCTGCCGTGGAATCCCGGCGCCGACGCCGAGGTGCTGGCCCTGGCCGCGGCGCCGGGCGCGGTCTTCGTCGGGGGCGAGTTCGACAGCGTGGGGGGCCGGGCCCGCGAGCGCGTCGCGGCGCTCGACCCCGCGGACGGCTCGGCCACCGCGTGGACCGCCGGGGCGACGTTCGTGGACGTGCAGGCTCTCGCTCTCGGGCACGGGTGGCTCGCCGCAGGGGGCAGCGGCGCCATCGCCATCCTCGATTCGGTGACCGGTCTGCAGCGATGGCGGAGGTACGTGGACGGCGCGACCTACACGCTGTGCCTCGCCATCGCTCCTCCTCCTCGCCGTGACGTCGGCGGCGACCGGCGCGCGGACCTCGTGGTCTTCGCGGGGGGAGCCTTCCGATCGGCGGCCGAGCGGCTCCCGCGCGCCAACGCCGCCGCCTTCGACCTGCGGTCGGGCGCGGCCACTCCCTGGGCCCCGGTGGTGGGGGGCACGGTGAACGCTCTGGCGGCCAGCGGCGACCGGGTCTGGCTGGGGGGCGACTTCGCGACGGTCAACGGGGACCCCCGGCGCGGCCTGGCGGCGGTGGACCACAGGAGTGGGAACACGAGCGCCGCCACGGCGGGGGTGGACGGCAACGTACAGGCGCTGGCCACGCGGGGAGACCGGCTCTACGTCGGCGGTTGGTTCGCTCACCTCGGGGACTCGAGTCGCTGCAACCTCGGCGCCCTGGATCTCCGCACGTCCGCCGTCGCGGGATGGGATCCCGGCGCGAGCGGCGACGTCTGCGCCCTCGCGGTCGATGGGCGGACCGTGTACGCGGGGGGGCTGTTCTTCGAGGCCGGAGGAGGAGGAGCCGGCACGATCGCGCGGGGGCGCGGCGCCGCCTTCGAAGCCCGCAGCGGCGAGCTGCTACCCTGGGACCCGCAGGCGGACGGTCTCATCTGGTCGGTCCTGCCGGATGGGGGCCGCGTCTACGTCGGCGGAGCGTTCCGGCGCCTCCACGGGCAGCCGAGGCACGCGCTGGGCGCTACAGACCCCCGCAGCGGCGCGCCGGACGAGTGGGAGCCGGCTCTCGGGAACTACGACGACTACCCGCTGGTCCGGGCGGTGGCGACCCACCAGGACGCGGTCTGGGTGGGCGGCCGCTTCCAGATGCTGGGCCGCGAGCTGCGATACCACCTGGGCGCGGTGGACGCGGCGACGGGACTGGCGACGTCCTGGGACCCCGACCTGCTCGGCACGCCGCGCGCTCTCGCCGTCCGCGCTAACACGCTCTACGTCGGCGGGGCCTTCACCGAGGCCGGGGGCTATCCTGTGGGCTGCTTCTGCGCCATCGGACTCGTGGACAACCGGGCGACGGTGCGCATCGGGCGCGATGGCCCGACGGCCGGAGCGCCCGCGGCCCCAATCTCACTGGCGTGCGCGCCGAATCCGGTTCGCGCGTCCGCCCATCTCGGCTTCTCGCTCGCCGAAAGCTCGCCGGTCACGCTGGATGTGTACGATCTCGCCGGGCGGCGCGTGGCATCCGTGCTGGACGGGAGCACGCTTCCAGCCGGACCGCACGCCTGCGAGCTCTCGACGAGCGACTGGCCGCCCGGGGTCTACCTCGTCCGCCTCCGCCAGGGCACCCGGTCCGCGACACGGCGCATCGTCGTCGTATCCTGATCACCCTCCGCGCCCGTCACTCCCCGCGCTGCGCCCGTGCCCACGCGGGGTCCCCGGCATTGCCCGGCCCGGTCCCCGGGCGTAGCGTGCGCGCGATCACGCGCCCGTGTCCCGGGCGGCAACCCGCTCATCGGCAGGTCCGCGGCCTCGCGGCCTGCGCTCGTGGAGGGAATGTGAGCGACTCGGCACGCTTCCGTCGGCTGGTATCCGTCCTCTCGCTGGCCCTGCTGCTGCCGGCGGTCCCGCTCGGCGCCGCGGAGCCGGCGCTGTGGCTGCGCTACCCGGCCATCTCGCCGGACGGCCGCACGGTGGTCTTCAGCTACCACGGCAACCTCTGGTCCGTGCCGGCGACGGGCGGGCAGGCCGCCGCGCTGACGGTGAGCGCCGCGCACAACACCCGGCCGGTGTGGTCGCCGGACGGCTCGCGCATCGCCTTCGCCTCCGACCGCAACGGCAACTTCGACGTCTTCGTCATGCCGGCCGGCGGCGGCGAGGCCACGAGGCTCACCTTCCACTCGGCCGACGAGTACCCCTTCAGCTTCACCCCGGACGGACGGCGCGTGCTGTTCGGCGGCACGGTCCTCGACGCGGCGGCGAACGTGCAGTTCCCCGCCGGCGTGCTGTCCGAGCTGTACGCCGTGGACCTCGAGGGCCACATGCCCGGACAGGTCCTGAGCACCCCGGCGAACTACGCGGTCTACGACCGCGCGGGGAAGCGCCTGGCCTACTCGGACCAGCGCGGCATGGAGATGGAGTGGCGCAAGCACGACAACTCCTCCTTCGCCCGCGACGTCTGGCTGTGGGACGTGGCCACCGACCGGCACACGCGGCTCACCGCCTTCGGCGCCGACGACCGGCAGCCGGTGTGGGGCCCGGACCAGCAGTCGCTGTACTTCCTGTCGGAGCGGAGCGGCTCGTTCAACGTCTGGCGCCTCGACCTGGCCGACCCCGCGAAAGCCGCGCCGGTCACGACGCACGCCGTGCACCCGGTGCGCTTCCTCTCGATCTCGCAGGCCGGCGACCTCTGCTACGGCTGGGACGGCGGCATCTGGGTGCGCCGGGCCGGCGCGGCGGCCGGCGCGGCGGTGCCGGTGACCATCGCCGCCGACCGCCGCGACCGCGAGACGGCGCCGGTTATCGCCTGGTACTTGTCGGCTTGGTATCGCGACGACCCCCGTGTGGTTGTCGACTTGGATCAGTCCAAGTTTTTCTACCACCAGCACGGCTCGGTGATGTTGGCCGCAACGCACGGCGA
>CAZSQE010000089.1:0-7418 GCA_964608905.1 uncultured bacterium
GATCTGGTGGACGGGCGTGATGAAGGGGTCCCGGGTCGGCGGTCGGGCGGGAGAGTAGCAGATGCCCGGCGGGGCGGGCTACGCCGGCGCGCGCCGCGCCGCGCGCAGCGCGTCGGCGATCCGGACCGCGCGCACGGTGGCCGCCACGTCGTGCGTGCGCACCACGCGGGCGCCGAGGAAGACCGCCACCGCCGTCGCCGCCAGGCCGCCCTCGAGCCGCTGGTCCACCGGCAGGTCCAGGGTCTTCCCGAGGAAGCTCTTGCGCGAGACCCCGACGAGGAGCGGCCGGCCGGTCCCGGCCAGCTCTCCGAGCCGGGCGAGCAGTTGCAGGTTGTGCTCGACCGTCTTGCCGAAACCGATGCCGGGATCGAGTGCCACCGCCTCGGGCGCGATGCCGGCGGCGACGGCGGCGGCGAGCCGGCCGGCGAGGTGCGCGCCGACCTCGCTCGCGACGTCGCCGTAGCGCGGGTCCCGCTGCATGGTCCCGGGGGAGCCGGCCATGTGCATGAGCACGAGCCCGGCGCCGGCGGCGCGGACGCGCTCCGCCATGCCGGGATCGCCGAGCGCGGTGACGTCGTTGACGACGCGCGCCCCCCGGGCCAGGGCGAACTCCGCCACCTGGGCGCTCGCCGTGTCCACCGCCACGCAGGCGCCGGGCGGGTCCGCCAGCGCCTCGAGCACCGGCGCCAGGCGCCGGATCTGCTCGGCCGCCGGCACCGGGGCGGACCCGGGCCGCGTGCTCTCGGCGCCCAGGTCGAGCAGGTCGGCGCCCTCGGCCAGCAGCCGGCGCGCGTGGGCGACGGCGGCCCCGGGAGCGAAGTAGCGGCCGCGGTCCGAGAACGAGTCGGGCGTGACGTTGACCACGCCCATGACGAGGGTGCGCGCCGAGAGGTCGAACTCCCGGTCCCTGCAGCGCCAGATCATCCCGCCTCCCGTGTGGGCCCGGCGCGCGGGCCGGCCGTGCGGCCGGGTCCGCGCGTGGTCCCCCGGTCCGCCGTTCCCGGCGGGCCGCCCGGCCGCCCCGCGGCCCCTTTGACCTGCGAGGGGCCGGATGGTAGCACTTACCGGACTCTGTCCGGGTGTGTCTCCCAGACCGGACCGATGCTGTCCATCCTTCCGAGGAGGTCGTCCCTCATGAGTGTCACCCAGCGCGCGCTCCTTGTCATCGTCCTCGCGGCCCTGTGCGCCGCCCCGGCCTCGGCCCAGATCGTCGGGCACCCGTTCGAGCTCTCGGGCGGGGCGGGCTACTTCCACTACGACGCGCGCGCCCGCATGACGGATGCCCCGGCCTACATGGGCGCCCTCGGCTGGCGGGTCTCGCCCTTCCTGGTCGTGGAAGGGCAGGCCACCTTCGGTCCCACCACCACGGACGTGCCGCCCGGCGAGCTGGACCAGAACTTCTTCTACGCCGGCCTCGACGGCCGCTGGAACCTGCGCCACGCCGACGAGCGCGTGGTGCCGTACCTGCTCACCGGCGTCGGCTATGCGACCAGCCACGGCAAGACCCTGTCGCCCGAGAAGCTCGAACGCGGCTCGGGCAACGTCGGCCTGGGCGCGCTGTGGTCGCTGCGCGGCTCGCAGCGGACCTTCGTGCGGATGGAGGTGCGCGACTACTTCTTCCGCGAGCGGAACGCCACCGAGTTCTCGAACCACTTCGCGGCGACGCTGGGCCTGACCTGGCTGTGGGGCGGCAAGGAGCGCGACCAGGACCTCGACAAGGTGCGCGACTGGCTCGACAAGTGCCCGAACACGCCCATCGGCGCGAAGGTGGACGCGCTGGGCTGCCCGCTCGACGGTGACGGCGACGCGGTCTTCGACGGCCTCGACAAGTGCCCCGACACGCCCGGGGGCTGCACCGTGGACAAGTCCGGCTGCCCGACGGACGCCGACGGTGACGGCGTGTGCGACGGCGTGGACACCTGCCCGAACACGCCCAAGGGCGCGACGGTGGACGCCAGGGGCTGCCCGAGCGATTCCGACGGCGACCGGGTGTTCGACGGGATCGACCAGTGCGCGAACACGCTCCCCGGCTGCGACGTGGACGGCCAGGGCTGCCCGGTGGACGCGGACGGCGACGGCGTGTGCGACGGGCTGGACCAGTGCGCGAACACGCCGGCCGGCCTCAAGGTCGACGAGAAGGGCTGCCCGATCGAGGTGGTCGAGCGCGAGACCGAGTTGATGGACACCGGCAGGATCCGCCTGCAGAACGTCAACTTCGACACCGGCAAGGCCACGCTGAAGCCCGAGGCCTACCCGACGCTGGACGCGGTCGGGACCGTGCTGTCGCAGTGGCCGACCCTGAAGATCGAGATCGCCGGCCACACCGACGACGTCGGCAGCGCGGCGGTGAACCGCCGGCTGTCGCAGGCGCGGGCGCAGTCGGTGCTCGACTACATGATGGGCAAGTACCCGGCCATCGCCGCCGAGCGCTTCACCGTGAGGGGCTACGGCGAGGACAAGCCGCTGGTGCCGAACACGGGCGACGAGGCGCGGGCGCAGAACCGCCGCGTCGAGTTCACGGTCCTGAACAAGGCGGTGCTCAAGAAGGAGATCGAGAGCCGCCGCCTGCTCAAGCAGGGCGAGGCGGTCCCGCCCGACACGACCACGCCGGCGACGCCCTAGTCGCGCCGCACGACGAAGGGGGGCGGCTCGCGCCGCCCCCCTTCCGCTCGCCGTGCGCCCGGTCACTTCGGGCAGGGCTTCGTGCTCAGGAACCAGTCGTGGATCCTCACCTCGGCGCCCGACTTCTCGACGCGGTCCTTCGCCGCGCCGCACGAGCCGGGAGTCGGGATGATGACGTCGTCGCCGGGCTGCCAGTTGGCCGGGGTGGCGACGGCGTGCGCATCGCTGGTCTGCAGGGCGACCAGCAGGCGCTTGATCTCCTCCATGTTGCGCCCGTTCGTGAGCGGGTAGTAGAGGATGGCGCGCACGGTCCCCTTGGGGTCCACGATGAACACGGCGCGCACCGCCTGGGTGTTGCTCGCGCCGGGCTGCAGCATGCCGTAGAGCTTCGCCACGTCCATGGTCAGGTCGGCGATGACCGGGAAGTTCACCTCGACGCCCTTCATGCCCTTGTACTGGATCTTCTCCTTGATGGTGCGCAGCCAGGCGATGTGGGCGTAGATGCTGTCGATGGACAGTCCGACCAGCTCGGCGTTCAGCTTCTTGAAGTCGGGCTCCATCGCGGCGAAGGTCATGAACTCGGTGGTGCAGACCGGCGTGAAGTCGGCCGGGTGCGAGAACAGCACGACCCACCGCCCCTTGTAGTCCTCGGGGAACTGGATGGGGCCCTGGGTGGTCTCGGCCTTGAAGGACGGGGCCTTGTCGCCGATGAGCGGCAGACGGGTGAACTCCTCCGCCATGATCGCCTCCGTGGGTGATGGGGTGGGGGGGGCCGGGCCCGGGCGGAGCCCGGGGCATGCCACGGCCTGATGGGACGTTGGATGGCCGAGTCCGCTGCGGGATTCAGCCTTTGCCGGCGGGGCTCGCCGTCGCGGGCATCCCCGGGATGTCCAGGAAGGTCGCCGTCGCGTCGGCCCGGAGTTCGCCGTCCTGCTCGATCTCCGCGCTCAGCGAGTGGACGCGCTTCGGCGTCCGGGTCGTCGCCGGCCCCCCGAGGATCCGCGCGGTGACGGTCATCGGCACCCCGGTCCGCACCGGCCGGCGGAAACGGACGCTCAGCCGGGCGGTCATCGCCCGCACGCCCCGCTGGAACAGGCAGTGGGTCATCGCCGCGTCGAGCAGCAGGGAGACGATGCCCCCCTGCGCCACGCCGGCGTAGCCCTGGAACCGTTCGTCCAGCGTGCAGCGGGCGACGACGCCGTCCATCCCCGAGGGCTCGAAGCGCAGGCCCAGGCCGTGCGGGTTCGCCGCCCCGCAGGCGAAGCACCGACGGTGCTGGACGCGGCCGGGCTCGAGCGGCTCCGGCCGGCGGCCCGTCGCGAGCCACACGTGGTGGAGCGGGAGCACGTGGTGCTCGACCCGCTCGAAGCGGGCGTGCAGGTTCTCACAGAGGTCGCCCGAGGAGACCCGCCCGGTCGGGTGGGGCTGGCCGTGGATCACCCGGTGCACCTCGTCCATGACGCGGAAGCCGAGGTCGTTGAACTCGACGACGAGCAGGCGGCCGTGTGGCCCGAGCACGCGCGCCATCTCCGCCAGCACGTCCGCCGGCTCGTCCATGTGGTGCAGTGCGTCGGCGATGACGGCGGCGTCGAAGGCGTCGTCGGGGAGGTCGAGGCGCCGCGCGTCGAGGACGCGGAACACCACGTCCTCCCGCGCGGGCGGTCCGAGGCTCTCCCGCGCGAGGCGTACGACCTCGGGGTCGAGGTCCCCGGTCACGACCCGGTGCCCGGCCGTGGCGAGGACGTGGACCATGCGCCCGGTGCCGGTGGCGATGTCGAGCACCGGCGCGCCCGGCGGGAGGGCGGCCAGTGCGACGGCGCGGTCGTACTCCGCCATGAGGTCGTAGCCGCGCTCCCGCAGTTCCTGGTCGGTGCGGGTGCCGGTGAAGGCGGCGGGGCCGCCGCGCGGTGGATCGGAGCGGCGCATGGGACGCATGGTAGCCCGTCGGCGCGGGCGGGGCCAGCCGGGCGTGCTTGACGGCGCCGCGCCTCGGTGCTACGAGTCTTTACATTCGTAACACCAACGACGGGAGGGACGGCGGCGACCCGGTCGGCCGGGCGCCGCGCCGGACCGTCGTGTGTCCGCGCCGCCGGCGCTTCCCATCGTGGAGGACCGCATGAAGAGGCTCACCCTGTTGTCGACGATCGTCGTGCTCGCCACCGCGTCCCTCGCGCCCCCGGCCGGGGCCTGCTTCGACACCTACCGCTTCCTGCAGAAGCAGGGCCTGGCCTACGAGCGCGGCCTGCTGGCGGTGGAGACGTCGGGCGAGTACGTCGCGCAGGACCTGCGGGCGGCGGCCGGCGACGCGTTCAGCGGCGCGGTCAGCCTCACCTGCGGCCTGGGCGGGCGCTTCTCGGTCCAGGGCTCGCTGGCCTCGGCCGAGAAGGTCCGCGGTGACTTCCGCTTCGACCAGTGGGGGCTCCGTGGCGTGTACGGGCTGGTCGGCGCGGCGGGGGACGGGTACCACCTCGACGCCGTGCTCGAACTGAGCGCGGCCGCCGCGGGCGGGGTGGAGGGCTACGAGCTCTCGACGCCGAACCTCTGGTACCGTCGCGACCTCAGCGTGGTGCTCCATCCTGTCGTGGCCCTCACGCGGGCGGGCGAGTTCGGCGCGCGCGGACACGGCGGCGTCTTCCACGCCCTGGGGGCCGTCGGCATCGTGGGGCTCGGCAGCGAGTACGAGAGCGCGCAGGGCGGCGGCCGGTTCGGCAAGCGCCTGGTGCGCGGCGCCGGGGCCTCGAGCCTCTTCCTGGGCGCGAACGTCGGCCCCAACCTGTTCCTGCAGAACGAGCTGATCAAGGGCTGGGGCGCGGGCGGCGCCGACGTCGGCTTCGCGCTGACGCTCAAGGTCCTGCTGCCGCGCTGAGCGGGGCGCGGGCGCGGGCCGGCCCCGGGCCGGCCCCGCTCACGTCTTCTGCTTCTTCTTCTCCGCCGCCGGGAACAGCACGTTGTTGAGGATGAGCCGGTAGCCGGGCGAGTGCCGGAACAGCGAGAGGTCGGTGGCCGGGTCGCCGACGCGGTGCTGGAAGTCCTCGGGATCGTGGCCGCCGAGGAAGGTGAAGGTCCCGCGCCCGTGCTGGCCGTGCAGGTACTTGACCTCGTCGGCGCCCTCGACCTCGCCCAGCACCAGCACGCCGCTCTTGAGGAAGCGGCGGTGGAAGCCGGTGGTCTGGCCGAGGAAGTCGGGCACCGCGTTCAGGTGGCACTGCACCAGCATGCAGGGCACGGGGTCGTTCTTGGCGGAGAAGTCGAACAGGGTGAAGAACGCGTTGGGGCCGCGGGCGTCGGCCTCCAGCGTCACGTCGATGTCGGAGAAGCGGTAGAGCAACGGGTCGGGCTCGAGGGTGAAGTCCTTGAAGGCGAGGGTGCGCGAGAAGTCCAGCTTCCGCTGCGCCTGCGGGTCGGCCGGGTCGCCGTCGTAGACGGCGGCGGCGATGTCCACGCCCTCGGCGGCCAGCGCGATGTCGTAGGTGTCGGTCGCCGAGCACATGCCGAACATGAAGCCGCCGCGCGCCACGTAGTCCCGGACCGCCCGCGCCACCGCGCCCTTGAGCTGGGTGACCTTGGCGAAGCCGAGCTTCGCCGCCATCTCCCGCTGCACGCGCTCCTCCTCCTGGTACCACGGGAAGGCGTGGTAGGCGGCGTAGAAGCGGCCGTGCTGGCCGGTGAAGTCCTCGTGGTGGAGGTGGAGCCAGTCGAAGCGCGCCAGCCCGCCGCGCAGCACCTCCTCGTCCCACACCCGCGCGTACGGGATGCCGGCGTAGTCGAGCGCCAGGGTGACGGCGTCGTCCCACGGCGGGGTGTTGGGCGGGATGTAGACGGCGACCGCCGGGGCCTTCTCGAGCGCCACCGACTCCATGTTCTCGTCGGCGATCTCGGCGCGCATCGCGGCCTCGTCGGCGCCGCCCATCGGTTCGAGCGCCACGCCGCGCACGTTGGCCTCGCGCGCGATGGCCGGTTCCTCCGGCAGCAGGAACGACCCGGCGCGGTAGTTGAGCAGCCACTCGGCCTTGTGTCCCTGCTCGAGCACCCAGTAGGCGAGGCCGTAGGCCTTGAGGTGGTCGGTCTGCCGCGCGTCCATCGGCACGAGCCACTTCGCCGCGGCGCCGGCCGGGGCGAGCGCGAGCAACGCGAGGGCGAGGACACAGGGTCGCACGGGGGGTCTCCTCATGGCCGGGGCTCGCGGCGCAGGCGCTCGACCGCGCGCCGCACCTCCGGCGCGTTCCAGGCCCGCGGGTAGCGCGCGAGGCACTCCTCGTACTGCGCCCGCGCGGCCGCCGGGTCGTTCAGCCGCCCGAGCAGGAGGTCGCCCGCGCGCTGGCGTGCCAGCGGCGCCAGCCGGTCGTCGGGCAGCGAGTCGGCCACCGCCAGCAGCGGGGCCAGCGCCCCGGCGGCGTCGCCGGACAGCGCGCGCTGCGCCGACGACAGCAGCGCGAGCCGGGCCCAGAGCGGACCGCGCGGCAGGGTGCGGGCCAGCGAGTCGGTCCGGGCCAGCGCCGCGCCGCGCTCCCCGCGCCAGTCGTCGTAGGCGATGCGGCCGAGCACGGGGAGCGTCCCGCGCGGCTTGGCGTCCTCGACCAGGTAGATGCGCTCCAGCGCCGCGCCGCGGAACGGGCCGCGCGGGTCGGCGGCGAGCCGCTGGTAGCGCGCGAGCGCCGAGTCCGCCGCGCCGGCGAAGAAGAGCGCCTCGGCGTGGTGCCACGCGCCCGCCGGGCCGGTCGTTGCCAGCGCCGCCAGCCGCGGCAGCGCGCGCCCGGGCGGCCCGTCGCGCAGGTCGGCGAGCGCCGCCTCGAGCT
>CAZSQE010000090.1:0-7412 GCA_964608905.1 uncultured bacterium
GAAGACATCCTGGCCGAACGCTACAGCCCGAAGCGGCTGGCCGGCGAGCTGCGCGGGCGGGGCCTCGACTTCCTGCAACTCCACCGCCGCGAGGGCGGACGCTGGGCGCGCACCGCCCAGGTGGGCGCCGTGCCCGACCTGGCCGCCGAGCTGGGACCGGCGCTCGCGGGCGACGGCATCGTGCGCTCGTCGCGCGGCGCGCTGGCCGCGGTGGTGCGGCTCGACTCCGCGCACGCCCTCGCGACCGGCCTGCGCGTGCCGACGGGCCTGTTCGCCGACGTGGAGCAGGTCCGCGAGGGCCGCGGCGCCTACCGCCGGCTCGGGGTGGTGGTGGACGTGCAGCGCCCGCTCATCGTCCTGCTGGTGGGCGCGCTGGTGCTCGCGCTCGTCCTGCTGGCCCTGCTGCTCGCGCACCTGCTGGCCCGCCCCGTCGCCCGGCCGCTGGCGGGGCTGTCCGCCGCGCTCGACCGGGTGGCCGCCGGCGACCTCTCCGTGCGCGTCGTCCCGCGCGGCGCCCGCGAGCTGCGCGCCCTTGCCCGCGCGTTCAACGCCATGACGGCGCGGCTGGAGGAGGCCCGCGACGCCATGGCCGAGGCGGAGCGCGAGGCCGCCTGGCGGACCGCGGCGCGCAAGCTGGCGCACGAGTTCAAGAACATCCTCACGCCGCTGCAGCTCTCGCTGCAGCTGCTCGAGCGCGGCCTCGCCGCGGTGCCGGACGAGCCGCGCGCGCGGGCGCGCGAGAACCTCACCGCGGCGCTGGCCGAGGTGGACCAGCTGGCGCGCCTGGCGGACCAGTTCGCGCAGTACGCGCGCCTGCCCGAGCCCCACCTCGAGCGGCTCGACCTGGCCGCGGTGGCGCGCTCGGCGGCGACGCGGCCGATGTGCGAGGGTGTGGCGGTCGCCTGCACGGCCGACGAGGCCGTGCCGGTGCTGGGCGACGCCGTGCTGCTGGCGCGCGCCGCGCACAACCTGGTGCTCAACGCCTGCGAGGCCAGCCACCCGGGCGAGGTGGTCGAGGTGACGGCGCGGCGCGAGGAGGGCCGGGCGCTGCTCGAGGTGCTCGACCGCGGCCGCGGCGTGCCGGCGGCCGTCGCCGCGCGCGTGTTCGAGCCCTACGTGAGCACGAAACGGCGGGGCAGCGGCCTCGGGCTGTCGCTGGTGCGCGACATCGCGCGCCAGCACGGCGGCTCGGTCACGCTGGAGGACCGGCCCGGCGGCGGGGCGCGCGCGCGCTTCGCGCTGCCGCTGGCCACCGAGGATGGAGCCACGCGATGAGCGAAGAGACCCGGCTGCAGGTCCTGGTGGTGGACGACGACCCGGCGGTGCGCGGTGCGCTGCGGCGCGCGCTGGAGGTCGCGGGGCATGCCGTCGCCGAGGCCGGCGACGGCGAGGAGGCGCTGGCGGGGCTCGCCGGGCGCCCGGTCGACGTCGTGCTGCTCGACATCAACATGCCGGGGCTCGGCGGGCTCGACGCGCTGCCGCGCATCCGCGAGACGGCGCCGGAGACCAGCGTGATCATGGTCACCGCCGAGGCGACGCTGGCGAACGCCATGCGCGCCGGGCAGCGCGGCGCCTACGACTTCATCGAGAAGCCGGTGGACCTCGACGGCCTCACCGGCGTGGTGGCCGAGGCGGGCCGCCTGGCGCGGCTGCGCCGCGGTCTCGCCGCGGCGGCGCCGGCGGGCGCCGGCGAGGGGACGTTCGGCATGGTGGGGCACAGCCCGGCCCTGCAGGCGCTGCTCGAGCAGGTGCGGCGCGTCGCGCCCTCGCAGGCCCGCGTGCTCATCACCGGCGAGAACGGCGCCGGCAAGGAGCTGGTCGCCCACGCCATCCACGCGCTGTCGAAGCGCGCGGCGGGGCCGTTCGTCAAGATCAACTGCGCCGCCATCCCCCGCGACCTGGTCGAGAGCGAGCTGTTCGGCTACGAGCGCGGCGCCTTCAGCGGGGCGACGCAGAGCAAGAAGGGCCGGCTCGAGCTGGCCGACGGCGGCACGCTGTTCCTCGACGAGGTCGGCGACCTGTCGCTCGAGGCGCAGGCCAAGCTGCTGCGCGTCATCGAGACCGGCGAGGTCGAGCGCGTGGGCGGCACCCGCACCGCCCACGTGGACGTGCGCATCGTCGCCGCCACGAACAAGGACCTCGCCGCCGCGCTCGAGGACGGGGAGTTCCGGCAGGACCTCTATTACCGGCTCGCCGTGCTGCCGCTGCAGGTGCCGGCGCTGCGCGAGCGGCGCGGCGACGTCCCGCTGCTGGCGGAGCACTTCCTCGCCGCCTCCTGCCGCGCCGAGGAGCGCCCGCCCAAGCGACTCGGCGACGACGCGCGCCGCGTGCTCGAGGACTACCACTGGCCCGGCAACGTGCGGGAGCTGCGCAACCTGATGGAGCGCGCCGCCATCCTGGTGCCGGGCGAGGAGGTCGGCGCCGCCGACCTGGCGCCGTGGCTGGAGAGCGCCCCGGGCGGGCCCGAGGCGGCCGGCCTGCGCGGGGAGATCGAGCGGCGCGAGGGCGAGGCCATCCGCCGCGCCCTCGAGGGCGCGGGCTGGAACGTCACGCAGGCCGCGGCCGGCCTCGGCATCGACCGCACGAACCTGCACCGCAAGATGCGCAAGTACGGCATCAGCCGACGCTGAGCCGCCGCTGCCCGTGGCGCGCGGGCCACACGGGCCCCGGCGGGCGCCGCACGCAGCGGCCGCTCCCGGCGCGGGCGCCGGGGCCGCGACGGCGGCGGCCCGATGTGGTATGAGGCTTGCGTGGAGCGGGGCGTGCTCCCACCCTGTTCCGGAGGAGACGTGAGACCCGCCATCCTCATCCTGTGCGTCGCCGCCATCCTGGCCCTGACCGGCGGCCCGGCGGCGGCCGGCCGCGACGCCGACACGCTCGGCGTGGAAGCGCCCGGCACCCTCGAGTTCGCGCCCGTGGCGCCCGAGAGCCTGCCCGAGGAGGAGCCGCGCCCGCGGCCCGCGCCGCCCTGGGGGCCCGAGTGGCTCGAGCCCACCTTCGGCGAACGCCTCCTCTCCGAGCCCGAGGTCTGGCGCACGCGCCACCGGCGCGGCGGCTTCCGGCTGGACCCGGAGTTCGACTACAACCGCGTGGACGGCGTGCGTCTCGGCGCCGCCGCCGAGACGCAGGACCCCGGCTCGATGCTGCCGCGCGCCGGCGGGCGGTGGGACTACTCCCTGGGACGCCGGCGCGCGAGCTACGGCGCACTGCTCGAGCAGCCGCTGCTTCCCCGCGCCCGGCTCGGCGCCGGCGTGACCGCGGTGCGGCGCACCGACCACGGCGTCCTGCAGCAGGTGGGCGACGCCGAGAACAGCCTCGCCCTGCTGTTCGCGCGCCAGGACTACCGCGACTACTTCGAGCGCGAGGGCTACGGCGCGTACGTGGTCCTGCGCGTGCCGGAGGTCACGACGGCGAGCGTGCACCTCGACCACGACACCTACCGCTCGCTGCCCCGGCTGCCGCACGTGCGCTCGTGGTTCGCCCGCGACCGGGAGCTGCGCGACAACCCGGCGGTGGCGGAGGGCGAGGCCCGCACCGCGCGGCTGCGGCTGGAGCGCGCGCCGCGGCTGGACCGCCGCGTCCGCGCCGGCCTGTACCACCTCGTCGAGATCGAGCGCGCCGGCCAGGGGCTGGGCGGCGACTTCACCTACACCCGCGGGCTCGCCGACCTGCGCAGCGTGCTGCGGCTGACCCCGGGGGCGACCCTGGTGCTGCGCGCGGCCGGCGGCACCACGACGGCCGGCACGCTGCCGCCGCAGAAGCTCTTCACGCTCGGCGGCGTGGACGGCCTGCGCGCGCGCCCCTTCGGCCGCTTCCGCGGCGAGCAGTTCGTGCTCGGGCAGACCGAGTGCACGGTGGCGCTGCCCAACCCGTGGCGGGCGGGGACCCGGAGCGGCCTGCACGCCATCGCGTTCGTGGACGCCGGCGACGCCTGGACGTCCCCCGACCGCGCCTGGGCCCCGGCGGACCGGCACCTCCACGTGGACGGCGGTCTGGGCCTGACCACGGCCGAGGACAACATGCGCGTCTACGTGGCCCGCAACCTGCAGAAGCGGCACGCCGCGGCGGTGGTCAGCGTGCGGCTGCAGCGTCCCTTCTGAGACCGGACGGCCGTGCGCTCCCCGCTCCCCGGTCCCGGCCGCGTCGCGACGGCGGCGTGGCTGCGCGCCGCGTGGGCCCCGGTCCTGCTGCTGGCGCTGGCGCGGCCCGCGGTGGCGCTCGAGATCGCGGCCGGGCTGCCGCGCGAGCGGGCCGGCTGGGTGTGGGTGGACGCGCGGCTCGCCGGCCTGTTCTCGCCCCGCGTCGAGAGCAGCCTCGCGCGCGGCATGCCCGCCACGCTGCGGCTGCACGCCGAGCTGTGGCGGGAGCGCGCGGGCTGGTTCGACCGCCTCGAGAGCGCCTTCGACGCCGAGCTGCGCCTGCGCTACGACTTCCGCGCCGACGCCTACCGGCTCGAGCGCGACGGCGCCCGGCCGCTGGTGCTCGCCGGGCTCGACTCGGTGCGGGCCGCGCTGTCGCGGCCGCTGCCCCTGCCGGTGGCGCGCCGCGCGCTGCTCTCCCCCGACGCGCGCTACTACGTCGTGGTCTCGGCGACGCTGAAGCCGCTCAGCCTGGAGGACGCGCGCCAGGTGGAGGGCTGGCTCTCGGGCGAGGTCGAGGGCGGCACGGACGCGCCCTGGGGCGTGCTCGCGGGACTGCCGTTCTCGCTCTTCGACGCGGCGCGCAACTTCGCCGGCTTCGGCGACGAGCACGCGCGGACCGTGACGGAGGGCTTCGGGACGCGCGAGCTGGCGCGCGCCGGGCGCTAGCTAGCTGGCCCGGGCTAGGGCAGGAGGATGACGCGCGCCGTGGCGGCGCCGTCGCGCGTCCGCGCGAACACCACGCCCGGCTCGACGCGCCGGCCGCCGGCATCGCGGCCGTCCCAGGTCCAGCGCTGGCCGTCGCCGAAGGGGACCGGCTGCAGGGTGGCGAGGCGGCGGCCGCTCGCGTCGAACAGGTCGAGCGCCACCGCGGCGACGAGGCCGCCGCGGGTGAAGGCGACCGGGCCGCGGCCGGGGTTGGGCGCGGCGCCGAGCGTGACGGCCAGCGGCGCGCCGGCCAGCGAGAGCATGAAGGCCTCCAGGCCCGGCACCTCGGCGGGCGGCGTCAGCCCGGCGTTCTCGATGGTCCCGCTCGTGTTGGCCAGCGCCCCGCCGAAGAGCGCCCGGAAGTCCTCGGCGAAGATCTCGTGCGGCCGGTCGGCGTGCGCCGCGGCGGCGCTGTAGACGACGGTGTCGAGGATGCCGCGCAGGCTGCGGTAGCGCCGCCAGCCCGGCTCGTCCGTATCGGGCAGGTCGGCGCGCTGCACGACGTGCCCCAGTTCGTGCACCACCTCGGTGTGCTGTTGTTCGCGGGGCAGCGGGTAGACACCGGGCGAGAGCAGGATGAGGCCGGCGCCCGCGGCCGAGGACAGGCCGAGGCGGCGGGGGTACGGGAGGATGAACACGTCGGCGGCGATGCCGTCGAGCGGGTAGCTCACCGCGGCCAGCGCGGCCACGACCTCGGCGGCGTCGAAGGGATGGAAGGACCCGTCGCCGCGGTTGGCGATGGCCGGATCCTCGATGGAGGTGACCAGCTCGTAGCGGGCGCCGCCCGGCAGCTCCAGCCACAGCACGCCCAGGTCGTCGGTGCGGCACCAGTCGCGCAGCGTCTCGGTGGCGTCGTGGACGACGATGCCGACCGAGGTCGGCACGCCCTGGGCGGCGATCTCGTTGGCTCGCGCGGCCGGCGGGACGAGCAGCAGGGCGCCCGCCACCAGGGTGGCCACGAGGCGGAGGCGGGGGCTGGCGAGCGGTCCCATGCCCTGGTCCAATCGCCACAAACGTGCCACGCGTCCGGCGTCGGGACCGCCCGTGCGACGCGCCGGTCCACCCGCGCAAGTCGCTCTTTCGCAAGGCCTTGCGGAGTCGTCATCCCGGGCGCCGACGGGACGTCACCGGCCCGTGGGCGGGGGCCACGCCGCGGGCAGGGCCATCTCGCCCACTCGCGTCGGGGGTCTGGGGGCTTAGCCTCTAAGCCTGGGCCGGGCCCGGCGTGACTCCGGGCGGCGACGGGGACGGCCGCGCGCCCATCGGGGCGATGAGCATGGCCCCCACCCCGATGGTCGAGAGCACCCCGACCACGAGCACGCCCAGCGTGGCGAAGAAGAGCGAGAGGCTGCGGGCCACGCCGGCGGGCACCGAGAGCGCGACGCCGGCGAGGAAGATCAGCGCGACCACCAGGCTGCCGACGAAGACCGGCGCCATCAGCCGGCTCTCGCCCGGCCGGCGCCCCGTGAGCTTGCAGCCCAGCACGTAGGTGCCCGCCACCTGCCCCGCCCAGGGCAGCAGCAGGCCGAACACGAGCACCGGCCAGGCGAGGGACGCGCCCACCACCGCGGCCGCGAGCACCACGAAGGCGCCCACCACGAGCAGGAACGGGGCCGACACCAGCCCGAGGAAGAACGACCCGGCGGTGTAGCGGGACGCGGCGACGCCGATGCGCATCATCGCGCCGGACAGGAGCAGCGAGAGCAGCCAGGCGAACAGCAGCGTGGCCAGCCAGCCGGCCAGGGCGGCCACGAGCAGGATGGTGGTCGTGGGCATGCGGTAGCCGGGCAGCAGCCCGCCGATGGCGATGCTCTGCCCTCCCACCTCGGCGCCCGCCGGCTGGTCGAGCCCGCCGCCGATCGCGACCGCGTCGCCCACCACCTTCGCCCCGGGCCGCAGGCGCACCGAGCCGAGCACGGCGACCACGTCGCCCTGCACCGTGCCGCCGACGTCCACCGAGCCGAACACCGCGACCACGTCGCCCGGGAAGGTCTCGCCGGCCGGCACGCTGGCGTCGGCGAACAGCCGCACCATGGCGTCCTCGCCCGCGTCCACCACGACGGCGCCGCCGTGCTCGTCCTCGCCGGACCGCACGGTCACCGCATCCGCCGGGGCCGTGGCCGGGAGCAGCGCCAGCAGCAGGCCGGCGAGCGCCGCGGCCCGCATCCACGCGCGGGCCGGGCGGGCCGCCTCAGGACCGACCGTGACCGCCATGCCGCACCTCCCGGGTCGCGGATGCCCGGCGCGGGCGCATCCACCAGAGCAGGACCGCACAGGCCGTGATCGCCGCCCAGACGGCGGGCGCGACACGGGGATCCGTCATCACCATCGTCCCGGCGCGCGTGAGCGGCGCCAGGCGACCGGCCACCGCCTCGAGCCAGCTCCAGCCGATGGCCAGGTTCACCGCCGAGGCGCCGAGCGCGTCGAGCGCGGAGAGACCGCCGCGCAGCAGGTGGCGCCACAGCCAGGCCGGCAGGGCGGCGAACGGGTTGGCGCCCGCGTTGCCCAGCAGCCACAGCCCCGCGCCCCGAGCTGACCGGCCGCATCCTCGGCCACGTGCTCCCC
>CAZSQE010000091.1:0-7357 GCA_964608905.1 uncultured bacterium
GCGAAGGGGCTCTACCGCCCAACCACCGACTGCATCATGTTCACGCGCAACATGGACCGGTTCTGCCCGGTCTGTGCGCGGGCCATCGAGCGGACCATCGACTGGCTGATCGGGAAGTAGACCGGCGACAGCTTCGTGAGGGGCGCCCGGCCGGGCGCCCTTCGCTCTTTGGAATCGTCGTTGAGACCGTGAACGGTCACAATATTGACTCTCATGTGATCATGGCCTGGCTCGTGGCTACGTTCCTGGCGCTTTGTCGGCAGTCGCCGTGGAAGCTGTTGACTACTTGGATGGAACCCATTAGCTTCCAGCCGCAATCTAACCCATACGTAAGGGTTGATTTTCAAACCATGGGAGCCACATGGATCAACATCTCCTGCGCATCGGCGACGTCTCCAAGCGGACGGGGAAGACGGTGCGAGCCATCCACCTCTACGAGGAGCTCGGCCTGCTGCAGCCGGCCACCCGCTCGAGCGGCGGCTTCCGGCTCTACGAGCCGGGCGTGGTGGAGCGCGTGCGCTGGATCGAGCAGCTGCGCAGCCTCGGCTTCTCCCTGCAGGAGATGCGCGAGCTGGTGGAGGCCTGGTGGGGGGCGGGCGTGGGGACCGAGGCGATGGACTCCCTGCGCGCCCTGTTCAGGCGCAAGCTCGAGGCGGCGCGCGAGTCGGTGCTGCGCTTCCAGCAGCTCGAGCGCGAGCTGGCCGACGGGCTGGCCTACCTCGAGACGTGCCGCGGCTGCTCGAGCGGCGCCTCGGTGGCCGAGGTCTGCGTGCGCTGCCAGCAGGACCACGGCATGCGCGAGGAACCGGCCCTGGTGGCCGGGTTGAAACAGGCGGCCCCGCGGCCGGCGGCGCGACGCTCGCGCGGCGGGCTCGTGGGCCTGGACGAGATCGGATAGCGGAGAGCCTGCCGCCCGGACTTGGACCCGGACCCGGACCCCGGGTGCCCGCGGGCGGCGTCACGAAGGAAGAAGAGAGCCGACATGAGCCAGACACCGGAACTCGTCGTCAAGGACCTCCATGTCTCGGTGGAGGGCAAGGAGATCCTCAAGGGCCTGAGCCTGGCGGTGCGCAAGGGCGAGGTGCACGCCATCATGGGCCCGAACGGGTCCGGCAAGAGCACGTTCGCCAACACGCTCATGGGCCACCCGCGCTACCAGGTGACGTCGGGCGACATCCTCTTCAAGGGCGGGAGCCTGCTGGGGATGGAGACCGACGCGCGCTCGCGCGCCGGGCTGTTCCTCGCCTTCCAGTACCCGGTGGCCATCCCCGGCGTGACCGTCTCGAACTTCCTGCGCACCGCCCTGAACGCCCGCCTCGCCCCGCGCGCGCCCGGCGACGGCACGCTGCCGGCGAAGCGCGGCATCGCGCCGCGCGAGTTCCGCGCCCTGCTGCGCGAGCGGATGGCGCTGCTCAAGATGGACGAGTCCTTCGCCCTGCGCTACCTGAACGACGGCTTCTCGGGCGGCGAGAAGAAGCGCGCCGAGATCCTGCAGATGGCGATGCTCAAGCCGGAGATCGCCGTGCTCGACGAGACCGACTCGGGCCTCGACATCGACGCGCTGCGCATCGTCTCGGAGGGCGTGAACACGCTGGCCGGGCCCGACCTCGGCGTGCTGGTCATCACGCACTACCAGCGCATCCTCGACTACATCAAGCCGCAGTTCGTACACGTGCTGATGGAGGGCCGCATCGTCCTGTCGGGCGGGCCGGAGCTGGCGCTGCAGCTGGAGGACCGGGGCTACGACTTCGTCCGCGAGGGGAAGGAGGCGACGAGCCGATGAACGGCCCGGAGAACCCCACCGCGGGGATCCGCGACAGCTATGCCGAGAAGTACGGTTTCCACGACGCCGACCAGTTCGTCTTCAAGGCGCGCAAGGGCCTCGACCGCGACGTCGTCGCCGGCATCTCGCGCATGAAGGGCGAGCCGGCGTGGATGCTCGACTTCCGGCTCAAGGCGTACGAGACCTTCCGGAAGAAGCCGCTGCCGACGTGGGGCGGCGACCTCTCGAGCATCGACTTCGACGAGATCTACTACTACGTCAAGCCGACCGAGCAGGAGGCGAAGTCCTGGGAGGACGTGCCGGCCGACATGAAGCGCACCTTCGACCGGCTGGGCATCCCCGAGGCCGAGCAGAAGTTCCTGTCGGGCGTCGGCGCGCAGTACGACTCCGAGGTCGTCTACCACAAGATCAAGGAGAACCTCGAGCAGCAGGGCGTGCTGTTCCTCTCCACCGACCACGCGCTGCGCGACCACGAGGAGCTGTTCCGGAAGTACTTCGGCACGGTGATCCCGCCCACCGACAACAAGTTCGCGGCGCTCAACTCCGCGGTGTGGTCGGGCGGCTCGTTCATCTACGTGCCCAAGGGCGTGCGCGTGGACGTGCCGCTGCAGGCCTACTTCCGCATCAACACCAGGGACATGGGGCAGTTCGAGCGCACCCTGATCATCGTGGACGAGGGCGCGTTCGTCCACTACACGGAGGGTTGCCTGCCGCCCGGGGAGTTGGTGAGCCTGGGTGACCGTTGGGTCGGCATCGAGAGCGTGCACCCGGGCGACGCCGTGTTGGACTCGGAGGGGAACGAGAACCGCGTGGCCAGCACGCGCGCCCGTCCCTTCCGCGGCGAGCTGATTCGGCTGGTCCCGATCTCCGCGGCCAACGCGTTCCAGGTCACGCCCGAGCATCCCGTGCTCGCGGTGCGGCGGCGCGACGTGCTCGTTCGCCGGCGCGCGCGCGGCACGTGGCTGGGGGAGGTGGACAGCGAACGGCTGCGGGCGACGCGACCGGAGTTCGTGCCCGCCGGAGAGCTCGAGCGGGGTGACTTCCTCGTGTTCCCCATCAGCCGGATCTCGCGCCCGGACCCGGCGCTGACGCGCGATGTCCTCAGGCTGCTCGGTTACTACCTCGCCGAGGGGTCGGCCTTCGCCCACAAGGCGCTGAACCAGGCCGTGGTGGCGCTCAGCTTCAGCGAGCGGGAACGCGCGGTGATCGACGAGGCCAAGGCGCTCATCCGTCGGTTGACGGGCAAGAACGCCATGGAGTCCCACGACGCCCGGAAGCACGGGGTCGATGTCAGGGTCTACTCGCGGGAGTTGATGGACCTCTGCGTGGGCCACTGCGGCCGCCACGCGGGCGGGAAGCGACTGAGCAAGGCCGTGATGGAGCTGCCGCCGGAGCTGCAGGCGGAGCTCCTCGAGACCTACCTCGCGGGCGACGGCAGCGTGTACCGCAAGCGCCGGCACACGATGGTGCGGGCGGCGACCGTGTCGCGGGACCTCGCCTGGCAGCTGCAGGAGTTGCTGGCGCGCCAGGGCCACTACGCCACGATCTCGGTGCGGCAGGGGGGGCGCGACACCATTCAGGGGCGCCCGATCACGAGGCGCGACCAGTACATCCTCTATTTCTCGCCCGACAAGCAGCAGAGCGAGGTGCGGCGCGCCGGCGACGCCTTCCTCGTGCCGATCAAGCGCCTGGAGCGTTCCGCGTACGACGGCCCGGTCTTCAACATCGAGCTCGAGAGCGCACCCAACGCCTACCTCGCCCGCGGCTTCGCGGTCCACAACTGCACCGCCCCCTCCTACTCGAGCGACTCGCTGCACGCCGCGGTGGTGGAGATCATCATCCGCCCCGGCGGGCGCTGCCGCTACACGACCATCCAGAACTGGTCCAACAACGTCTACAACCTGGTGACCAAGCGCGCCGCCGCCTATCGCGACGCGACGATGGAGTGGATCGACGGGAATCTGGGCTCCCGGCTGACGATGAAGTACCCCGCCATCTACCTGATGGAGCCCGGGGCGCATGGTGAAGTGCTGTCGATCGCATTCGCGGGCAAGGGGCAGCACCAGGACGCGGGCGCCAAGGCGGTGCACGCGGCTCCGTACACCAGCAGCAAGATCGTCTCGAAGTCCATCAGCATGGAGGGCGGGCGGGCCGGCTACCGCGGGCTGGTCAAGGTGGCCAAGGGCGCCGTGGGCTGCAAGAGCACGGTGAACTGCGACGCGCTCATCCTCGACCCGGCCTCGCGCTCGGACACCTACCCGACCATGGAGATCGAGGAGGACCGGGTCTCGATCGGGCACGAGGCGACGGTCAGCAAGATCGGCGACGAGCAGCTCTTCTACCTGACGAGCCGCGGCGTGCCCAAGGACGAGGCGGCGGCGATGATCGTGGCCGGCTTCATCGAGCCGGTGGTCAAGGAGCTGCCGATGGAGTACGCGGTCGAGATGAACCGCCTCATCCAGCTGCAGATGGAGGGCTCGGTGGGATGACGGCCGGCGCGCAGGACCGGACCCTTCCGGTGGCCCGGGACCTCGACGGCTGGCTCGCCGTCGCGCTCGAGCGCGCGGCTGCGGCCGCCGAGCCCGCGTGGGCGCTGGCGCGGCGGCGCACGGCGGCCGAGCTGGCCGCGCGGCTGCCCACGCCGGGGCGCAGCACGGACCTGTGGCGGCGCACCGACTTCGGCGCGCTCGCTCTGGCGGAGCTGGACCCCTGGCGCGCGGCGCCGCCGTCCGGCGGGGCGGAGGACCTGCCCGCCGGCATCCTGTCGCGGCTCGGTGACGGCGAGGCCGCGGGGATCGTGGTGCAGCGCGGCGGCGAGGTGGTGCTCGAGCGCACGGACGAGGCGGCGGCGCGGAGCGGCGTGGTCGTCTCGTCGCTGGAGCGCGCCCTGCGCGAGCACGGCGACGAGCTGCGCGAGCGGCTCGGCGCCCTGCTCGAGCCGGGCCTCGACCGCTACGCCGCGCTGCAGCAGGCGATGCGGACCGGCGGCGCCTTCGTGCGCGTGCCCGACGGCGTGACGCTCGAGCGGCCCATCCGGCTGGTGCGCTGGCTCGACGACGCCGGCGCCGCGGGCTTCCCCGGCACGGTGATCGTGCTGGGCCGGGGGGCGCGGGCCACGGTGCTCGAGGAGTGCGTGTCCGAGACGGCGGACGGCGCGGCGTTCTTCGCCGGCGCCACCGAGGTGTTCGTCGGCGAGGCGGCGAAGCTGGTCTACGGCCACCTGCAGGACTGGGGCCGGCACGTCTTCCACTACTCGAACCAGCGCGCGCGGATCGAGCGCGGCGGCGAGCTGCAGTGGATCCACACCTTCCTCGGCGGCCGCGTCACCAAGACGAACTCGTATTTCTCCCTCGTGGGTCCGGGCGCGAAGGCCTACGTGCACGGCTTCATGTTCGGCGACCAGCGCCAGCACTTCGACCTGCACACGCTGCAGCGCCACCTCGCCGAGGAGACCACCAGCGACCTCCACATCCGCAGCGCGCTCAAGGACCGCGCCCGCAGCGTCTACCAGGGGATGATCCAGGTGGCGCCCGGGGCGCAGCGCACCGACGCCTACCAGGCCAACCGCAACCTGCTGCTCTCGCCGACGGCGCGGGCCGACAGCATCCCCGGCCTCGAGATCCTCGCCAACGACGTGCGCTGCACGCACGGGGCCACGGTGGGCACGGTGGACGAGGAGCAGATGTACTACCTGATGACGCGCGGGCTGCCGCGCAACGACGCCCAGCGCCTCGTCGTCGAGGGCTTCTTCGCCCCGGTGCTGGACCGCATCCCGCTCGAGCGCGTGCGCGAGCAGCTCGGCGGGGTCATCCACGCCAAGATCGGATAGCGCCATGCCGACCCCGACCTCCGGACCCGCCGCCCCGGCCGCGCGCCGCACCTTCGACGCCCGTGCCGTGCGGGAGCGCTTCCCGCTGCTCACGCGCGAGCGGAAGCCCCCGCTCGTCTACCTCGACAGCGCCGCCACCGCGCAGAAGCCGGACAGCGTGCTGGCGGCGATGGACGACTACTACCGGCGCTACAACGCCAACATCCACCGCGGCATCTACGCCATCGCCGAGGAGGCGACCGCCGCCTACGAGGACGCGCGTGCGCGGCTGGCCCGCTTCATCGGCGCCGCGCCGGCCGAGGTGGTCTTCACCCGCAACAGCACCGAGGCCATCAACCTCGTGGCGTACGCCTGGGCGCGGTCGGCGCTGCAGGCCGGCGACGCCGTGCTGCTCACCGAGATGGAGCACCACGCGAACCTGGTGCCGTGGCACATCCTCGCCGCCGAGCGCGGCGTCGAGCTGCGCTTCGTCCCCGTCACCGACGACGGCGAGCTGCGGCTGGACGCGCTGCCGGCCCTGCTGGCGGACGGCCGGGTCAAGCTGACCGGCGTGGTGCACGTCTCGAACGTGCTCGGCACGGTGAACGACGTGGCCGCGATCGCGCGGCAGGCGCGGGCCGCCGGCTCGCTCACCCTGGTGGACGCCTCGCAGAGCGTGCCGCACCTGCCGGTGGACGTGCGCGCGCTGGGCTGCGACTTCCTCGTGCTCACCGGCCACAAGATGCTCGGGCCGATGGGCATCGGCGCGCTGTGGGGCCGGCGTGAGCTGCTCGAGGCGATGCCGCCCTTCCTCGGCGGCGGCGAGATGATCCGCGAGGTGAAGCTCACGGGCTCGAAGTGGAACGAGCTGCCGTGGAAGTTCGAGGCCGGCACCATGCCCGTGGCCGAGGCGATCGGGCTGCGGGCGGCGGTGGCGTTCCTCGAGGAACTGGGGATGGAGGCGGTGTTCGCGCACGACCGCGCGCTGGCGGCGCAGGCGCACGCGCGGCTGGCGGAGATCCCCGGCCTGCGCATCCTCGGCCCGGGCCCGGAGCGGCGGGGCGGGGTGCTGGCCTTCGACCTGGCCGGCATCCACCCGCACGACGTGGCCACGGTGCTCGACCACCACGGTGTGGCGGTGCGGGCCGGGCACCACTGCGCCATGCCGCTGCACCACCGGCTCGGGGTGCACGCCTCGGCGCGGGCGTCGTTCCACTGCTACAGCGTGCCGGAGGACGTGGAGGCCCTGGTCGCCGGGATCCACACCGCGCGCCGGGTGCTCGGTTGATGGGCGAATGGGACGAGCTGTACCGCGAGGACATCCTCGACCACTACAAGCACCCGCGGCACCGCGGGACGCTGGAGAAGCCCGACATCACCTACGAGGACGCGAACCCGCTGTGCGGCGACCAGCTGCGCATCGACATCGCGGTCGAGGACGGCCGGATCGCGCAGATCCGCCACTCCGGCCACGGCTGCGCGATCAGCCAGGCGGCGGCCTCGATGCTGTGCGAGCGGATGGCCGGCCGGCCGCTCGCCGAGGTCAAGGACCTCACGCGGGACGACGTGCTCGAGATGCTGGGCATCGAGCTGGGGCCGGTGCGGCTCAAGTGCGCCCTGCTCGCGCTCAAGACCCTGAAGGCCGGCGTGTACGGGATCACCCAGTGGCCCGGCGAAGAGGAAGGGGAGACGAAGTGAGCGACCGGTTCGAGACGGTGGCGAAGGTGGGGGAGATCCCGGAGGGCGGGGTGAAGGTGGTGCGGGTG
>CAZSQE010000092.1:0-7352 GCA_964608905.1 uncultured bacterium
GGCGCGTCATTCCCGGGTCCCCGCCCCGCTCGCAGCCGACGGTTTCATGTCCGGGCCCTCCACCTCACTCGTCGCCGGCGGCTTCCTGCGTGTCCATCCAGTACAGCGGCGCGCCCGGCTCCGGCATGCGCACGGCGTCCGCCCACGCCTCGCGCACCAGCCCGCCCACGACGCGCTCGAGCAGCCACCCGCGCGGCCGGCGGTACTCGAACGGGCGGGTCTTCGCCCCCTCGGGCACGCCGGCGCGGCGCCGCGCCTCGGCCAGCGCCGCCTCGAGTCCGCCGATCTCGTCCACCAGTTTCCGCTCCAGCGCGTCCTCGCCCATCCACACCCGGCCCTGCGCCACCGCGTCCACCGCGTCCCAGGTGAGGCCCCGGTCCGCGGCCACGAGCGAGACGAAGCGGCGGTAGAAGCGCAGCGTGGCCGAGTCGGCCGTCGCCTGCTCCGCCGGCGTCCAGTCGCGGTGGGCCGACCAGCCGCGCATCCACGCGCCGCGGTCGAAGTCGTCCTGCCGCACGCCCTGCTTCGCCCACAGCCCCTCGAGCGAGGGCTTGACGGTGACCACGCCGATCGAGCCGGTGCGGGTGAAGCGGTCGGCGTAGATGCGGTCGGCCGCCGAGGCGATGTAGTAGCCGCCGCTGCCGGCCAGGCTGCCCATCGAGACGACGAGCGGCTTCTTCGTCTCACGCTTGAGCCGCAGCGTGGCGTGGCGGATGAGGTCGGAGGCCAGCGCCGAGCCGCCCGGGCTCTCGACGCGCAGCACCACCGCCCTGGTCTCGCGCCGCCGGAACGCCCGCTCGAGCTGCTCGATCAGCGTGGTCGAGCCCAGCGACGGCCCGAACAGCAGGTCGCCGCCGCTGCGTCCGGTCTCGATGCCGCCCTGCGCGTAGACCACCGCCACCGGCTCCGGCACCATCCACTCGCGCCGCGCCGCGGGGCGCTTCGGCAGCGAGGCCGTGCGCGGCTTCTCCCCCATGCCGCACAGCCCGCCCAGCAGCGCCATCGCGTCCTCGCGGTAGCCGGCCGAGTCGATGAGCCCCGCCGCGGCGAGGTCCTCGGCGCGCCACGGCCGCCCGTCGAGGAAGCCGAGCACGTGGTCGCGGGCGAGCCGGCGGTCGGCGCACAGCGCGCGCACGAACAGCTCCTGGCTCACGTCGAGGTTGCGCTCGACGGCCTCGCGGTCGGCGGGCGGCGTCGAGTCCACGCTGAAGTTGCGGTAGGCCGACTTGTAGCGCCCGTACGACGTGCGCTCGACGCGCACGCCGAGCCGCTCGAGCAGGCCGCGGTAGTAGCGGCGTTCGGCGCGCAGGCCCAGCCCGACCGGCATCGCCTCCGGCGCCATGACGACGCGGTCGCAGGCCGAGGCGAGGTGGAGGTCGGCGCGCCCGGCGCCGTGCTCGAGGTAGGCGACCACCGGCTTGCCGGCGCGGCGCAGCCGCTCGAGCCGCGGCCGCAGCTCCTCGACCTGCGCCATGTTGGACACGCCGCGCACGTCGAGGAACACGCCGCGCGTGAGCGGGTCGTCGAGGGCGCGCGCGAGCTGCTCGTGCAGCGGCTTCGACGGCGTCACGGCCGTGCCGCCGGTGAGCGAGAAGCCCGACATGGCGTCGTCGCCGAGGTCGCCGGCCGCCTTCACCACCGCCACCCGCTCCTGCGCGCGACCGGCGAGCGCCGTGCGCTCCTCCCCCGCGTGGAGCGAGAACGTGGCGCTCGAGGAGCGCGGGCGCCTTCCCGACCCACGCTCCGCGCGGGTACCCCCGCCGCGCTGTGCCGCCACGGTGTTGTTCACCCCCCGCAGCGTGAGGCCCAGGTACGCGCCGCCGTGGTCCTCGAGCGCGCCGCGCACCAGCAGCCCGGGCAGCGCCTCGAACTCCGCGCCCACGCGCACGCGCGCATCCTCGCGCGGCGCGTCCTCGGCCAGCGCCGCGTCGGCGGTCAGCGTGAGACGCGTGCCCCAGCCGTGCGCCCGCGCCGGATCCAGTGCGAATGGCCGGAAGCCCGCCGCCAGCGTCCAGGTGCGATCCAACGACGCGCCGTCGAACGTCAGGTGCTCGCCGACCGCGCCCAGCGCCAGCCACGGCGCGGGGTGCGCGAGCAGGCCGACCCGGTGGTCGGTCGTGGTCCGGTGCGCGAGGTCGTCCACGCGCCCGACCACGCCCCAGCCCAGACGGAACCGCTCCCCGCCGACGGCCTGCCCGAGGACGAAGGTGCGCGCGAGGTCGCCGGTGCGCTCGTAGGCCAGCCCGAAGCCGCCCAGCGCGAGCGCCCAGCGCGAGAGGTCGGGACCGTTCTCGACGCTCGTCCACGAGCCCAGCAGCTCCGCCGGGTAGCGCAGGCCCAGCCCGGCGGGGTTCACGAACAGCGCGCCGGCGTCGTCGGTCGCGGCCGCGCTCTCGTGGCCGTAGAGCGGGAGCGGCAGTTCCGTGCCGGCCGCGGCGGGGGCGGCGGCGAGGGTCGCGAACGCGAGGACGGCGAGCAGACGGCGCATGACGGGGACCTCCGGACCGCGCCGCCCGGGCGTCACTGGGCGGAGGCGACGCCGAGGCGCGGACAGTGGGGTGCGAGCGGACAGATCGAGCAGCGCGGCTTCCGCGCCACGCAGACGCGGCGGCCGTGGAAGATGAGCCAGAGCGAGAAGCGCGACCACTTCGCCTCGGGCACGAGCGGCTGCAGCGCGAACTCGATCCTGACCGGGTCGTGCTCCTTCGTGAACCCGAGCCGGCCGGCGAGGCGCTGCACGTGGGTGTCCACGACGATGCCGGGGATGCCGTAGGCGCTGCCGAGCACGACGTTCGCCGTCTTGCGCCCCACGCCCGGGAGCGTGACCAGTTCCTCCATGGTGCGCGGCACCTCGCCGCCGAAGCGCTCGACGACGCCCGAGCAGCAGGCCTGGATGGCCTTCGCCTTGTTGCGGTAGAAGCCGGTCGAGCGGATGAGCGCCTCCAGCTCGTCGCGGCCGGCGCCGGCCAGGGCCGCCGCGTCGGGGAAGCGCGCGAACAGCTCCGGCGTGACCAGGTTCACCCGTGCGTCCGTGCACTGCGCCGAGAGGATGGTGGCGACCAGCAGTTGCAGGGCGTTCGCGTGCGCCAGCGGCGTGGCCGCGTCCGGGTAGAGCCGCTCGAGGATGCCGGCGATCGCCGCCGCACGGGCGGCGAGTTCGTCGGCTCGAGCGCCGCGCCGCGCGTGCGCGACCTTCGGGACGCGCGTGGTGACGGGCTTGGCCGGCTTGCGCCCGGGCGTGGCGCGCGGGCGGCGCTTGCCCGGCAGGCGCGGCTCGGGCTCGCGGCGGCGGGAACGCGGGGACTTGCGCGGCATGGTCCGGCGAGACTATCGGGGGCCGTGCGGCGAGGCAAGGCGCGGCGCAGGCGCGGCGCAGGCGAACCGCCCGGGCGGAACCACTCTCGGTGGGCGCCCGGGCGGACGATGGGGACTCCGGAGGTGCCCTAGAATCCCCAGGCGACGCCGAAGCGCATGCCGACGCCGTTCATCTCCACGATGTCGCGCACGGTGACCAGCCCGTACTCGTCGAGGTAGACGTCCACGTCGCTGCCGGCCTCGCAGGCGTTGTAGAAGACCTCGCCGTTGAGCCGCGTGCGGCCGCTGAGCGGGATGCCGAGCCCGCCCCACACCTGCCAGCCGAAGCCGCCGAAGGTCTGGTCGTACGACTCGCGCGTGACGTAGTCGTCGGCGGTGAGGAAGAGCCACTGGTAGCCCACGCCGGCGCCGGCGTAGGGGATGACCGACATGTTCTCGTCGCCGCTGACCTGCACGAACGCCATGAGCGGCACGAGGTCCAGCGTGGACTCGGAGAGGACGAGACGCGACTCGAACTCGCCGCCCGGCCCCTCGTAGGTGCCCAGCTCGATCTCCTCGTTCTCCGACTTGTGCCACCAGTCCATGGCCACGCCGATCTGCACGTGCGGGTCCACCTGCGGGCCGATGCGGAAGCCGACGTCGAAGCCGGCGCCGAGGTCCTCGGCGGGGTCGAAGAAGCCGGCGTGCATCTGGGTGGTGACCGGCATCACCTGCGCGCGCGAGCGGTAGTGCCGCGGGCGGTAGGTCACGCCGCCCACGAACGGCGTCGTCAGCGCGAGCGTGGTGGGCGCGACCGTCGCGGTGCCCGCCGCCGGCATCGGCGCGGTGACCTCGAACGAGGAACCGATCGCGGCGCTGCCGGAGACGGCTTCGCCCGCCGCCGCGGCCACCGGGAACGTCACGGCCATCAGGCCGGCCAGCCACAGAGTCCTCTTCATGACGAAATCCCCCCCTCGTGCTCGCCCGCCCCGGGAACGGGGCGAATCCTCCCCGGACACTCGCACACTCCGTGCCGGAACCGTCCTTGCTTGCGCACATCCTACGCCCGCCCTTATCACTAGGGCGAAAGGGGCGTGCGGCGCCACGCGTTGCGGCGCCGTGGCGCCCTGTGGCGACCGAGCCGCACCCCACCGCCGACCGGAGACCCCATGCCCGCCTTCGCACCCCTCCTGTTCGCCGCCGTGCTGGCCACTGCCCCGTCCGGTACGGCGCGCCCCCACGCCGGCGGACCGACGCTGGCGACCGAGGACACGATGCACACCGAGGTCGCGCCCGTGCTGGTGCGGGCGCCGCGGGTGACCCTCGACGAGATCCTCGCCCGGGTCGAGCGCGGCGAGCGGCGCCGCGACTCGCTCCTGACCGACCAGCGCTTCCTCGTCACCGCCCGGCTGGTGCGCGCCGGCGACGCGAAGCGCGCCCCGGAGGTGGTCAGCGAGTGGGTGGCGCGCGTCTTCCGCAAGCGGCCCGACCGGGTGCGCACCCAACTGCTGCGCGACTACCAGGCGAAGCGGCCGGAGAAGGGCCGGCCCCAGGTGAAGGTCCAGTTCCGGGCGCGCGGCGGCATGGACGAGGAGATCGTCAACTTCGCCTTCCGGCCCGAGCAGCGGCGGCAGTTCCGCTACCGCATCCTCGGGCGCGACCTGGTCGGCGGGCACGTCATCTACCGGATCGGCTTCGAGCCGCGCTCGCTGCTGGACCCGTCCGCGCCGCACGGCACGGTGTGGGTGGACACCAATGACTTCGTCATCGTGCGGCAGGAGGTCGGCTTCCACCACTCGCCGGCCCCGCCCCTGCTCAAGGACGTCAAGCGCATCGTCATCGAGCGGAGGAACGTGGGCGGCCACTGGGTGCTCAGCCGCCTGCTCATGCGCGCCGAGATGTCGGTGCCGCTGCCGCGGGTGGGGCGGTCGTTCGACTTCTCGATGCGCTTCGACGACTACGCCATCAACACCGGTCTCGCCGATTCGCTGTTCGCCGCGCCGGCGAAGGAGAGGTCATGAACCGCCCCGGCCTGTTCGCGCTGCTCCTGCTGCTCGCCGCTCTTCCCGTCCACGCCCAGTCCCCCGCCGCGCCCGACACGGCGCTCGGCGGCTTCCTCGAGCAGCTCTCCGACTCGACCGACCTCTACTTCGGGCTCTCGGCCGCGCCCACCGACACGGCGGGGCTCGACACCGTGCTGCTCGACACCGCCACCCAGCCGCGACGGCGGCTGGCCCTGGGGCTGAGCCCCTCGTACGACTTCAACCGGGTGGACGGCAACGCCTGGGGCGGCACGCTGACGCTGCGCGACGCGCGGACGGACGGGGAGGAGCCGAACGGCCTCGGCCGGCTCGCCGCCTCCCTCGAGCGCGCCGTGGGCTCGCGCACGACGCTGGGCGGCGTGCGCTACCGGAACCGGCTGCAAACGCCGGACCGCTCGCTCGAACTGGACCTCTGGGGCGGGCGCCGCACCGCGCGGCTGGACCGCGACCACGACGAGCGCGCCCTCGACCTCCTGCGCGCGCTGGTCTCCGGCAACGACGCCTCGCAGTACCTGCGCGAGGAGGGCTTCGCCGGCGCGCTGGACCACACGCGGGGCCCCTGGCGCGCGCGCGTGGCCTGGCGCGACGTGCGCGAGTCGCCGCTCGCCACCACCGTCACCTGGAACCTCTTCGACGAGCCGCTCCTCTCGCCGGGCAACCTGGCCGCGGCGCGCGGCCGCACCCGCGAGGCCGGCTACGCCCTGAGCCTGCGCTGGCCGCGCGTGCCGCTCGTCACCGAGGTCGAGCACCAGACCGCGAGCCGGAAGCTGGGCAGCGACTTCGAGTACCGCCGCACGCGCGCCGCCGCCGCGCTGGACCTCTCGCTCGGCCGCGTGGCGGCGCTGGTGCCGCAGTTCGCCTACGGGCGCCTCACCGGGGAGGCGGTGCCGCAGGCGGCCTACTACCTCGGCGGCAGCCGCACCCTGCGCAGCCTGCACCGCGACGCGCGCGCCGGCACCGGCCTGGCCATCGCGAAACTCGAGCTGCTCACCGCCGGCGACCTGTTCGAGACGCTGCGGCTGCCGCACTCGGGCGCGTTCCCGCTGCGCGGCGCGCTCTTCGGCGCCACCAGCGCGGTGTGGGGCCGCGACCCCTTCACCGGCACGGAGGTGCGGGGCACCGACTGGCCCGACCGGCGCGACTGGCGCAGCGAGGTGGGCGTCTCCGTGCTGTTCCAGTCGGCGCTGTTCTCGCCCGGGAGCGCCCTGCGCTACTCCTGCGCCTGGCCGCTCGGCCCCCACGCGGGCGGTCCGCGCTGGAGCGTCTCGGTCTCGCGGGCGCTGGACCTGCTGCGCTTCCCGCCGGACGCGGACTGACGCTCCCCCTGCGCGACGCCGGCCGGGCGGATGACCGCCCGGCCGGCGCGTTCGTTCCCGTCGGCTAGATCGCGCGACCGTTGTGGCGCAGGCGCCAGATGCGGCAGTCCTGCCGGTCGAGCGCGCGGTTCAGCCGCACGCGCTCGCGCGGGCCGATGCGGCCGTCGGCGCGGGCGCGCAGTTCCATGCGGCGGATGTGGCGCTGGCGCAGGTGCAGGCGCCGCGCCTCGCGGGGACCGAGCTGCCCGCAGCGCAGGCCGCGCTCGATGCGCTGGCACTGGCGCGCCTCGCGGCGCTGGACACGGGGACCGGCCTGTGCCACGGCGGGTACCACGATGCCGGCAAGGAGCGCGGCCAGGGTGGCGGTGGTGACGAAGCGGACGATTCGGTTCATGACTTCCTCCTGACGTTCGCGGGCGATGGGTCCGTGGGTGACGCGTCGTACACCCGGAGCATCAGCAGGCCGCGTGCCGAACGCGGAACGCGGGGGTCGTCGGGCGCGACCGGACGCTCCCGCCGCGCGAATGACCTCTCCCGGCGTCGCGACACGCGGGCGCGGACGGCGCCTGACACCGCCGTGACCCGGCGCGGGGCGCGCGATTGTCCCGGAGCGGCCACTCCTGAGACCCGCGGTGCACGGGCCGGTACAGCCGCGCTCAGGCCGGGCGGGGCCGGTCCGCCGCCGCGTCCGGCCTGAGCG
>CAZSQE010000093.1:0-7300 GCA_964608905.1 uncultured bacterium
ACCCACCCCTGACGAGGACGGCTTCTTGGCCCCGAACTTGCCCTACCCCTCGTTGGGTCTGCGGGGGCGCGAGATCACGATCCTCGATCGATTCCGCGTAACCCGATGACCCGACAAGCGAAGGAAGGTGCGCGATGCCGGCGCTGGTCCAGATCTGCATTGTAATCGTGACAATCGGACTGCTCGCGATCGCCCTGATGACCGTCCGCATGATGTCCCGCGTCGACAAGGTCACCGAGGACCTCTCGCAGTTGAGCCGGGCGATCCGTGAGTCGGCCGCCAGGTTCGATCTCGTCACTCACGAAGCACAGGCGCTTGCGGCCTCGATTCGAGATTGCATCCCGCCCGTCCAACGCGTCGTGGGCCGTTTCGACGCCGTCAGCGAACGCGCGGCCGGTCTCTCGTCCACCATCCTCGAGGAAGTCGAGCTGCCCGTCTTCGCCGCCGCGGCTGTCGCACGCGGGGTGAGATCGGGCGCGAGCCACTTCCTGCAGCGGCTGGCGGGCCGATGGGCCGACCGGCACTCCCCGAGAGATGGAGGACATGACCATGAATGACACTGCGGACAGCCGCGGAACCCCGAACGCCGGATCGGCCCTGGTGGGCTTCGCACTCGGCGCCGTGGTCGGCGCCGGGCTCGCGCTCCTGCTGGCCCCCGACAGCGGGAAGCGGACACGCGAGCGCCTCGCCTCCACGGCACGGCGCTGGAACGAGCGCGCGGGGCACACGATCGACCAGGCCCGCGAGACGGTGGCCGAGCTGGGCACCGACGCGAAGTCGGCCCTCAAGGCCGGACAGGAGGCGTTCCTGCACGACCGCGCGACGCGCGGGCCGCGCCCCGACCGCCGGCCGTCCACGACCGGCGGCACCGCACCGCACCTCGACGGGGGGGATCGTCCCGGCGTGGAGGAAGACCGTGCTTAGGGCGCTGCTGCTCTCGACCCTCCTGGCGCTCGCCGTTGCAGCGGTGATGGCCGGGGCGCCGGGCTGTGCGTCCATGAACCGGACCAGCAAGGGTGCGGTCATCGGCACCACGGCGGGCGGCGTGGCGGGCGGCGTGATCGGCAACCAGACCGGTTCCACCGCGCGGGGCGCCATCATCGGCGCCGTGCTCGGTGGGGCGGCCGGCACGCTCATCGGCTACAAGATGGATCAGCGGGCGAAGGAGATCCAGCAGAGCGTCCCCGCCGCCACCGTCGAACGGGTGGGCGAGGGCATCCAGGTCACGTTCCCTTCCGGGCTCCTGTTCGATTTCGACTCGGACGTCGTCCGGAGCAACGCGGCCTCGAACCTGGCCGAGCTGGCCGGGAACCTGAGCAAGTACGGCGACTCGAACCTGCTGATCGCCGGCCACACGGACGCGATCGGGAGCTCCGAGTACAACCAGGCCCTCTCGGAGCGACGCGCCGAGGCGGCGGCCCGCTACCTGGCCGCGCAGGGAGTCTCCATCCACATCGCCACGGCCGGACTCGGCGAGCGCGAACCGGTCGCGTCGAACGCCACGGAAGCCGGCCGCGATCAGAACCGCCGCGTCGAGATCGCGATCTACGCGAGTGCCGCGTTGCAGGAAGACGCGAGGCGCGAGGCAGCCGGGCGCTGACGTAGAGAAGCCTCGCCGTTGAGCCCGGCGGGCCCCTCACGCTCACCTCGAGCGCGAGGGGCCGCCGGTGCACCGTCGCGAACGGACCCCACTGTGTGCGCGCCGACCACACACGCACGGCGTCCCCTCCCGCAGAGACGGTCCAGTTCGGTCCCCCATCCTGCTGCCCGGCGGGCGTTTGTCCCGCATGTGGCGCCCAGCGCCCTCTTGGCCCCGGGCTTGCGATGTGGTGTCGGCGCGGGACACCAGCGAGTCGGCGACCTCACTCCCACTCCCCGCTCGCAATCCGCCCCGCCGCGAATCAGGCCCCCCACGACGCCTCAAGCCGATCCCTCATCGGCAGCCTGAAACACCGCACGCCTCCGTCTCGAAGGAAAGCCACCCAGACCCGATCGCGTCCGAGGACTGGCCGCGCCTGCCCGCGGGATCCAAGAGTCCCCGGGCAACGGACCGGGAGGACTCATGACCTTGGCTCGATGCATCGCCTGGTCGGTCACCGCGGCGCTCACGCTCGTGGCCGCGCCCGCACCGGCACTGATCGCTTCCAGCACTCCCTTCACCATCGGATGGACCGCCCCCGGCGACGACAGCGTGACCGGACGGGCGATGTGCTATGACCTGCGCTACTCGGGGCTTCCGCTCACCGCGGCGAACTTCGGCCAAGCCTTGCAGGTCGTGGGACTCCCGGCGCCCGCGGCAGCCGGAACGAAGGAGTACTTCGTGGTTTCCGGGCTGACCGACAGCGTGCCGGTCTACATGGCCATCAAATCCGCGGACACGTCGGGGAACTGGTCGACGATCTCGAACGTGGTTACCCGGCCCGTCCAGACCACGGATGTCGATCCATCGGCGCTCGAGGTCTCGTTCTCCCTGCCGCGGCCGAACCCCGCGCGCCAGTCGGTGCGATGGGTCTATTCACTGCCCCAGGCCTCGCGGGTTGAGGTCGACGTGTTCGACATCACGGGTCGCCACGTGCACACGGTCGCCGGCGGCACGCGCGAAGCGGGCAGAGGCGACCTGTTCTGGGACCTGCACGACGATCGGGGCGGCCCGGTCGAAGCGGGCCTCTACTTCGTGAAGGCTCGCCTCGGCTCGAAGGGTTGGACGACCCGTCTGGTCGTCGTGCGATGAACCGGGGGTCCGCCGCCGCGAGATGCAACCTGCCGACACACCGTGCGGACCCCCACACCTTCCTTCCGAGCCGGCAGACCGGCACCCCCACGCAGGGGGCCCGCAGGCCCGGCGGGCGCGAGGAGCGTCGGGCCTATTTCGCGAACAACTCGCTGGCGTCGAAACCGACCCCGAGGATCGCGTGCACCGTGGTCAGCCGCAGCCCGTCGGGCAGCCGGCGCAGCGCGGCGTCGGGCAGCGGCTGCTCGGAAGGCGCGCGGTAGCGGATCGCCGACCAGCGGATGTGCTGGGCGCTCACCCCGCCGAGCACGCGCACGCCGCGGTGGACGCGCCAGCCCAGCAGCAGGGACACCTCCGGCGCCAGCGCGCGCTCGGTGTCGAAGCGCACCAGCGTGGTGTCGGAGAGACCGTTCGCGTCGCTCAACTGCACGACGCCCGCCCCCAGGCCCGCGTACCAGAACAGCGAGCGCGACACGCGCCACACGGGAAAGGGGCCGAAGTAGGCGGCGGCGCAGAAGCCGCCCATCGGGAACGTCGCGGCGAGCGTGCCGGTGGTGCTCCTCATGTCCACCCGGTAGGCGCCCGAGTACTGGTAGCCGACGGCGAGCGAGACCCAGCCGTCGCGCCCGGGAATGGTGTGCCGGCTGTGGACGGTCCGGACCGCACGGACCGTGTCCACCCGGGTCGCGCCCGGCGAGCGCGCCGGGTTCCGCTCCCACTCCACCATGGTCCGCACCGAGTCGAGCGTGACGGTGGTGTCGGGCTGGCCGCCGAAAGGCCCGTAGAACGCGGCGAACCCGCCGCGCACCGCGGGATGGCGGTCGGAGGTGTAGAAGCGCTCGGGGTGCCGGGTGTCGCGGTATCCCGCCGAGCCCCAGATCAGGGCGCCGTTGAGCTTGCTGAACGCGGGCCCCAGCGCATCGAGTTGGGCCTGCGCGGGCGGCACGGCGCACCCGAGGGTGAACAGGACCAGGATGGCCCCGGTGCGGGCGGCGAGGCGTCTCACGCCAGCCTCCGTTCCCTCCCCGGCCACGATCCCTTCCTCGAGCGCGGGGAGCGGCTCGAGAGCGGGGCGCGCGCCCGGCGACCGTCCTCGGGCGCCTAGGCACGGGCCGCCCATCCCGTCGCGGGATCACGCGCGCACGCCGGGAAGAGTACCGCCTCCATGCCTCGCTGGCGAGGGCCGGAAGCGGGGTGGACGCCTCGAGCGGGACCGCGGAACCGGACCTAGGCGGCGCCGGTCCCGAGCAGGTACGAGACCACGTCGGCGGCCGAGTAGTGCGTGCGGCCGCGCAGGAAGCCGCCGAGCTGGGCCAGATCGTCGCCGCCCGTCAGCAGCGGCGGCTCGAGCCGCCCCCCGCCGCGCGCCTGCGCCAACCCGATCGTGGCGAGCAGCGAGTTGCACAGGCACGTGCGGCCGACCGTGTCGGCCAGCTGGCCTCCCTTGGCGACGAAGGTCGCCTCGGGCTCGCCCGGGCAGCGGTAGCCGATGCGGCCCCCGGGCATCGCGTAGGCGGTGCGCAGGTAGCCCAGGTCGCAGACCCGCTCGCGACCGTCGGCCGCCTCTCCCCACGTCACGACCTTGAACGGGTATCCGGTCGGTGAGGCGCGCAGGTCCGTCCGCACCTCGATCTCGCCCCGGGCGGCGTGCTCGAGCACGGCGCGGCGCAGTCCCGCATCGATCCCCGACTCGTCGCAGCACGCGAACAGGGTGCCGACCTGGACACCGGCCGCGCCGGCGGCGAGCGCGGCGCGCAGACGCTGCGGCGAGCCCGCCCCGCCCGCGACCCAGAACGGCAGGCCGAGCGCGCGGATCTTCTCGAGGTCCACCTCGTCGCGCGGGCCGTAGACGGCGTTGCCCTTCTCGTCCGGCGGCCCGCCGCCACGCGGCGGCGCGTTGTGCCCCCCGGCGGTGGGGCCCTCGATGACGAGGCCGTCCACCCGGCCGGTGGCCTTGCGCACCAGCAGGGTCGCGAGCAGGTTGCTGGCGATGATGGGCAGGAAGCGCGGGCGGAGGATCTCCGGGGGCGTGCCCTCCCAGTAGCGGCCCGGGTCCAGCTGCAGGTACCGCGCCTCCTCGGGGCCGCCCTCGACGTCCATGCGCAGCCGGGCGGGCTGGTGCAGCGCCAGCGCGTCGAGAGCCTGCGGGATCTCGCGCGGGATGCCCGCGCCCATCAGCACGAAGCCCGCGCCGGCGAGCATGGCGCCGTACAGCAGCGCCAGGTTCGGGTGCTGCACCTTGGTCAGCAGGTTGATGCCGACGGGGCCGTCGTGCCCCTCGCGCGCGAGCTGGACCTCGACGAACGCCGCGAGCATGGTGAACCGCTCGCGCGCCAGGCTCATCACCTGCTGCTGCATGGACAGCGTCGCGTACGGCGCGCCCGGTGGCAGCCCCTCGGGGTGGAAGAAGCGCTTCAGCGCGTCGGCGGCGGCCTGCGGGATGGGGAACCTCTCCATCGCGCGGCGCATGTGGCCGCCGAGGTCGCCGGCCTGCAGCCGGCGCGCCAGCACGGTGTCGAGCGCGGTGCCCGAGACCACCCCCAGATGGCCGAGGCGCGACACGGCGCCCGCGAGCCGCCAGTTGGAGACCCCCACGCCCATGCCGCCCTGGATGATGACGGGCAGGCCCCGCGTCGCTGCCGCGTCGGGCCCGGGGGTGGACATGCGGATGTCGAACAGTGGTCGCCGCCTTCCGGCTCAGAACACTTGGGGGAGATGGACCGCGCGGACGATGCCGACCATACCACCAGCGGGCCGCGAAAGCCCGTCGCGCGGGATCCCCAGCGTGCCGGCTCGCGCGAGAGGAGCAGGGCGCGGGGCGGGACACGCCCGGGCGGGCGAGCCCGGCCCCGGCGGCCTCGGCTAGCTCTTCCCCCCCCGGCCCTGGCGGCGCAACGCGGCCAGATTGGCCTGAGCGGGGCCGTACCCCTGGGCGGCGGCCCGGCCGAACCACTTCACGGCCTCGGCGTCGTCCTTCGGCACTCCGCGGCCGAGGACGTAGAGCAGGCCCAGGTTGTTCTGGGCCTCGGCCCTCCCGCTCTCGGCGGCCTTGCGGTACCACCTCTCGGCATCGGCATCGTCCTTGACCTTCGACGCGGACACCTTCGCTCCGGCGGCGCGGCGGGTGTTCCGGCGGCCGTCCTTGCTCTTCACCGTCATCGCGGTCACCGGGTCCCTCGCTCCCTGTCGTCTCCGGAGAAGCCCCCAGAGGTCGGCCCCTCGAGGCCGCCCCGAACGCACCGAGGCCGGCCGGAGAATGACGTGAACCTACCACAGCGGCCGGGAGCCCGCCGGGACGGGCCCGGCGCTGGAACGGGGCATGCCACCGGGCGTAGTCTCGGCCTCGCTCACCGCGAAACCCGGCTCCCGGTCCCCGGAGGCTCCCGTGTCCCCTCTCCCGCCGCAGATCCCCGCCGACGGCCTGCTGATCGGGGCGGCGCTCACCCACGGCCGCGGCCGGGTCGTGGTGTTCGGCGAGGCCGCGATGCTCACGGCGCAGCTGGCCGGGCCGCAGCGCGCGCCGGCGGGCATGAACTCGCCCGAGGCGGCGCACCATCCGCGGCTCGTGCTGAACACCGTGCGCTGGCTGGCCGGCGTGACCGGGCCACCGGCTCCCGGCCCCCGGGGCCCGAGGAGCGGGCAGTGACGGGCGCGGGCGGCGAGGAGCGGGTCGGGCCGGGGACCGTCAAGGCGGCTCCGACCGGAGCCTCGGCCACGAGGCAGCCCAACAACCCCCTGCACGGCGTCACGCTCGAGATGATGCTCCGGCAGATGGTCGAGCGCTTCGGCTGGGAGGGCCTGGTGCGGGACGTCCCGGTCCGGTGCTTCCTCGTCGAGCCCAGCCTGACCTCGGCGCTCAAGTACCTGCGCAAGGCGCCGCGGGCGCGGAAGAAGGTCGAGGAGGTCTACGCGCGCTTCGTGGCCGGGCGCGGGGGCCGGCCGGGCCGCACCGGGCCGCCCGCCGCGAGCAGCCGGCCCTCGCGCAGGCGCACCTGACGCAGGACGATGCCCAGCTCGCGCTCGTAGCGCCGCGCCAGCCGGACCTCGTCCGCGGTCATCAGCGTGACCGCCTGCCCGCGGGCGCCGGCGCGGCCGGTCCGCCCCACCCGGTGCAGGTACGCCTTGCTCTGCGTCGGCACGTCGAGGTTGAGCACGTGCGTCACGCCGGGGATGTCGAGCCCGCGCGCGGCCACGTCGGAGGCGATCATCACCCGGACCCGGGCGGCGCGGAAGTCGTCCATCGCCCGCTGGCGGTCCCGCTTGTCCAGGGCGGCGTGCAGGTCGGCGACCGGGATCCGGTGGTGCGCCAGCTTCGCCGCGACCTCCTCGGCCGTGGCGTTGCGGTGCACGAAGACCAGCGCGCGTTCGGGGCGGAGCGCGTGCAGGAGCTTGCGCAGCAGCTCCGGCTTGTCGCGCTCCTCGCAGACGAGGTAGAGGTGCTCGATGGCCTCGCTCAGCGGGGCGGCGCCGGCCCGCAGCACGACCAGCCCCGGCGCCAGCGCCGCGACGACCGCCGCGCTCTCCGGCTGTTCCGTGGCCGAGGCGAAGACCAGCTGCCGCCCGGGCGGC
>CAZSQE010000094.1:0-7274 GCA_964608905.1 uncultured bacterium
GCACCCGGGGACGAAGCAGCCCATCGGCCCCGCCGACCTCGCCCCGCTCTTCCCGATGGGGCTGATCAAGCAGGAGGTCAGCCAGGAGCGGTACATCGACATCCCCGACGAGGTGCTGGCCATCTACCGCATCTGGCGCCCGACGCCGCTGGTGCGCGCCCGACGCCTCGAGAAGGCGCTCGATACGCCGGCCCACATCTTCTACAAGTGGGAGGGCGTGAGCCCGGCCGGCAGCCACAAGCCCAACACCGCCGTGCCGCAGGCCTACTACAACAAGGTCGAGGGCGTGAAGCGCCTCACCACCGAGACCGGGGCCGGGCAGTGGGGCAGCGCGCTCTCCTTCGCCTGCAGCCTGTTCGGCATGGAGTGCAAGGTCTACATGGTGCGGGTGAGCTACGACCAGAAGCCCTACCGCCGGCTGCTCATGGAGGCGTGGGGGGGGAGCTGCATCCCGAGCCCGAGCCGCGAGACGGCATCGGGCCGCGCCGTGCTCGAACGTGATCCCGACTCGCCCGGCTCGCTCGGCATCGCCATCAGCGAGGCGGTGGAGGAGGCGGCCGGGCGCAGCGACACGAACTACTCGCTGGGCAGCGTGCTGAACCACGTCATGCTGCACCAGACCGTGATCGGGCTCGAGACCCAGCGCCAGCTCGAGCTGGCCGGCGAGTACCCGGACGTGGTCTACGGCTGCGTCGGCGGTGGCTCGAACTTCGCCGGGCTGGCCCTGCCGTTCGTGCGGGACAAGATCGTCGAGGGGAAGAAGACGCGCATCGTGGCGGTCGAGCCGGCGGCCTGCCCGAGCCTGACCCGGGGGCTCTACCGGTACGACTTCGGCGACTCGGCGGGCCTCACCCCGCTGCTCATGATGAACACGCTGGGCCACGACTTCATGCCGCCGCCCATCCACGCCGGCGGGCTGCGCTACCACGGCATGTCGCCCATCCTCTCCCACCTGCTCGACCTCGGCCTGATCGAGGCGGAGGCCCACCACCAGACCGCCGTGTTCGGCTCGGCCGTGCTGTTCGCGCGCACGGAGGGGCACCTGCCGGCGCCGGAGACGGCGCACGCCATCCACGCGGCGGTCGAGGAGGCGAAGCGCTGCCGCGAGAGCGGCGAGGCCAAGACCATCGTGCTCGGCGCCAGCGGCCACGGGCACTTCGACCTGGTCTCGTACCAGAAGTACTTCGCCGGCGAACTCACCGACCTGGAGTACCCGGAGGAGCTCATCCGCAAGGCCCAGGAGTCGCTGCCCGAGGTGTAGCCCCGGGGCGGTCGTCGTTCGTCGGTCGGGCCGGGAGCCTCGTGCTCCCGGCCCGTCGCCGTTCCTGCCTCCGGCCCGCCGCGCCGGGAGGCGAGTTCGTCCTTTACTCGCCGTCCGCCCTGCCGTATACCTCTCCCCCCGGCAGCCCGGCGCAGCCCTCCCGCGTGTGCGAGGACCGAGCAGAGGCCTTGGACGACTTCATACAGTTCGAGGATGTGTCGCGCCACTACGGCAAGGTGAAGGCCGTGGACGGCGTGACGCTCGGCATCCGCAAGGGGGAGTTCTTCTCGCTGCTGGGCCCGAGCGGGTGCGGCAAGACCACGCTGCTGCGCATCCTGGCCGGTTTCGAGCGCCCGGACCGCGGCCGCGTCCGGCTCGACGGCCGCGACATCACCGACGTCCCGCCCGAGAAGCGCAAGGTCAACACCATCTTCCAGAACTACGCGCTGTTCCCGCACCTGAACGTGCGCCAGAACATCGCCTTCGGCCTCGCCATCGCGCGCCGCCCGCGGCGCGAGGTGGACGAGGAGGTCGAGAAGATGCTGACCCTGATCCAGATGGGCGAGCACGCCGACCAGCGCATCGACCAGATCTCGGGCGGCCAGAAACAGCGCGTGGCCATCGCCCGGGCGCTCATCAACAAGCCGGCGGTGCTGCTGCTCGACGAGCCGCTGGGCGCGCTCGACCTCAAGCTGCGCCAGCGCATGCTCATCGAGCTGGACCTGGTGCACGACCAGGTCGGCATCACCTTCCTGTTCGTCACCCACGACCAGGGCGAGGCGATGAGCCTGTCCGACCGGGTGGCGGTGATGAACGACGGGCGCATCGAGCAGCTCGGCGCGCCGGCCGAGATCTACGAGTCGCCGCGCACCAGCTTCGTCGCCGCCTTCATCGGCGACAGCAACTTCTTCGAGGGGACGGTGGCCGAGGTGGTGGACTTCGACCACGTGCGGCTGGCCATCGACGGCTTCCCCGCGCTGCGCGCCTACAACGACAAGGGGCTGGCGGCCGGCGACCGCGTCTTCCTGAGCGTGCGGCCGGAGAAGATCCGCATCTCGCGCGAGCCGCCGCTGCCCAGCGCCGACCACAACGTCGTGCGGGTGGTGGTCGAGGACGCCATCTACCTCGGCACCCACACGAAGTACTGGGTGCGGGCGGACGAGTACCGGCTGGCGGTCGAGCAGCAGCACAACCGCTTCGTGCTCGACGAGCAGCCCATCCGCTGGAAGGACGAGGCCTGGATCCAGTGGCACGTGGACGACGGCTTCATGCTCGAGCGCTACGCCGAGAGCGACGAGGCGCTCATGGGCATCCCGCCGCAGCGCGTGGGCGAGGGCGACGCGCCGCCGCCGGGGGAGCGGGATGGCTGAGGCGCGCGGGCTGCTGGCGCGGCGCCACGAGCCGTGGCTGACGGCGCCGTCGTTCCTGTGGCTGGTGGCGCTGTTCGCGGTGCCGGCGGTGATCGTCTTCGCCATCGCCCTGCGGCCCACCGACCCGTGGGGCGGCATCGGCGCCGGCTGGACGCTGGGCACCCTGCGCAGCCTCGGCAACCCGGCCTACCCGGCCATCCTGTGGCGCACGCTGTGGCTGTCGGCCCTGACCACGGCGCTGTGCCTGCTGCTGGCCACGCCGGTCGCCTACGTGATGGCGCGCACCCCGCCGCGCTGGCGCCAGGCGCTGCTGCTGGCGGTCGTCGTGCCGTTCTGGACCAGCTTCCTGGTGCGCATCTTCGCCTGGAAGGTGCTGCTGCACCCGGAGGGCCCGCTCAAGCACCTGCTGGTGGCGCTGCGGCTGGTGCCGCCGGACGGCTCGCTGCTCTACAACGCCGGCGCCGTGCTGCTGGTGCTGGTCTACACCGAGCTGCCGTTCGCCATCCTGCCCATCTACGCCGCGGCCGAGAAGTTCGACTTCCGCCTGCTCGAGGCGGCGCGCGACCTCGGCGCCGGGGCGCTGCGCGCGTTCTGGACCGTGTTCCTGCCCGGCATCCGCCGCGGCCTGCTCACCGCCATGCTGGTGACGCTGATCCCGGCGCTGGGCTCGTACGTGGTGCCCGACCTGGTGGGCGGCCCGACCAGCGAGATGCTGGGCAACAAGATCGCGCAGCGCACCTTCGTCGACCGCAACCTGCCGCACGCCAGCGCGCTCTCGGCGCTGCTGGCGCTGGCGGTGCTGCTGCCCTCGATCGCCGCCATCGCGCTCGAGCGCGGCCGCCGCGTCGCCGGCAAGGAGGTGCAGGCGTGAAGCGCAGCCTGACGCCGAAGGCGATCACGGTCGCCGTGCTGCTGTTCCTCTACCTCCCGGTGCTCGTGCTGGTGCTGAACTCGTTCAACGCCGCGCGCTTCGGCGGCGAGTGGGCCGGGTTCACGCTCGACTGGTACCGGCGGCTGTGGCGGGCGCGCGAGATCTGGCACGCGCTGGGCAACACGCTGGTCATCGCCGCCGCGGCGACGGCGATCTCCTGCGTGCTCGGCACCACCGCGGCGCTGGCGCTCGACCGCTACCGCAGCCGCCTGCAGGGCGCGCACTACCTGCTGGTGTACGCGCCGCTGGTCGTGCCCGAGATCCTCATGGGCATGAGCCTGCTGCTGTTCTTCGTCGCGCTGGGGCTGCGGCTCGGCTACGTGACCATCGTCGTCTCGCACGTCACGTTCTGCGTCAGCTACGTGGCGATGGTCGTGCTCGGCCGGCTGCAGGACTTCGACTGGGGCCTGGTGGAGGCGGCCCGGGACCTCGGCGCCGATCCGTGGACCGCGACCCGCCGGGTGCTGCTGCCGCTGCTGGCCCCCGGCATCGCCGCCGGGGCGCTGCTGGCGTTCACGCTCTCGGTGGACGACTTCGTCATCACCTTCTTCGTGGCCGGCCCGGGGACGACCACGCTGCCGCTGCACATCTACAGCATGATCAAGCACGGCTCGCCGCCGCTCATCAACGCCCTGTCCACCCTGCTGCTCGCGCTCACCGTCACCACCGTCTGGCTCAGCCAGCGGCTGCTCGAGGAGAAGCGATGAACCGCGGAATCGTCCGGACCCTGGTGGTCCTGGCCCTGGCGGGGCTGGCCGCCGGCTGCGCCAAGCCCACCGCCACGACCCTGCACGTCTACACCTGGGCCGACTACATCGCCCCCGAGATCGTGCAGCGCTTCGAGAAGGAGAACGGCTGCAAGGTCGTCATCGACACCTTCGACTCGAACGAGTCCATGTACGCCAAGCTCAAGGCCGGGGCCTCGGGCTACGACGTGGTGACGCCCTCGAGCTACTTCGTGGCGATCATGGCGGAGCAGGACATGCTGCTCGACCTCGACCACGCGAAGCTGCCCAACCTGGCCAACGTGGACCCGGCCTACCTGAAGATCGCGCTCGACCCGGAGATGAAGCACAGCGTGCCCTACATGCTGACGAACTCCGGCTTCGCCTACCTGAAGGACAAGGTGACGGACGTCGCGCCGAGCTGGGCCGTGTTCGACCGGGGCGACCTCAAGGGCCGCATGACGATGCTGAACGACATGCGCGAGACCATCGGCGCGGCGCTCAAGTTCCTGGGCTACAGCCTGAACACCACCGACGACCGGGAGCTCGAGCAGGCCCGCGACGTCGTCATCCGCTGGAAGCGGAACCTCGCCAAGTTCGAGAACGAGCAGTACAAGAGCGGCATCGCCTCGGGCGAGTTCCTGCTCGTGCACGGCTACAGCGGCGACCTGCTGTCGGCGCGGGACGAGAACCCGGCGGTCACCTTCGTCGCGCCGAAGGAGGGGATGTCCATCTCCTGCGACGACCTGGTCATCCTCGAGGGCGCGGCGGCGGTCGCGCTGGCCCACAAGTTCATCGACTTCCTGCACGAGCCCGACGTGGCCGTCGCCAACAGCCAGGCCATCAACTACCTGTGCCCGAACAGCGCGGCCTACGCCAAGCTGCCGGTGGAGTTCCTCGAGGACCCGGCGGTGAAGCTCGACCCGGAGGTGCAGGCGAAGTGCGAGGTCATCCGCGATCTGGGCGCGGACAACGCGAAGTACACGGCGATCTGGGACCAGATCAAGGCAGCTCCATGACGGAGGGGAACATGAGACGAGGACGCTCAGGCCGGCCGCTCGCGTGGCTGGTGACCGGGTGCGTCGCGCTGGCCGTGGTGGCCGGGGCGGCGTGGGCGCAGGAGGAGTCGGAGGAGGAGTCGGGGCCGGCGGTGCCGCCGGGGTTCTCGTACGGGGTGGAGGCGACGGCCTCCTACCACTGGGTGAACCACGCCTACTTCGGCGCCGACTATGGCATCACCAGCGACCCGCGGCGGACGGACTACGCCTGGGGCGAGGGCTTCACCCGGCTGCGGCTCAACTACGGGCTGCCGGAGGGCCTGTGGGTCGGCGTCGGCGGGACGGTCATGACCACGCTCGCCACCGACTACTACGGCACCGACGGCGCCGGCGACGGGCTGGTGGACCGGCTCGCCGTCGGGCTCGAGAACGCCGGGGGCAGCGGCTTCAGCCTGGCCGTGGGCCGCCAGGAGTTGCAGGTGGGCGACGGCTTCGTCATCGGCGACGGCTACGCGGACCACAAGGCGGCGCTGTGGAACATCCCGCTCGCCTTCTACGACGGCGTCAAGGCCGACCTCGTGCGCGGGCCGTGGCGCGCGCTGGCCTTCGGCGCCCGCCTGTCGCCGACGTTCGCCGGCGACGGCGAGACGGTGAAGGGGTTCCTGGCCGGCGGCGAGCTGGGCTGGAGCGCGGGGGAGGAGCGCGCCCTCGCCGTGGGCTGGTTCCAGCGCGAGGACGACGGCACCGTGGACCTCGACGCCCGCGCCCTGTCGGTGCGCGGCGCGCTGGGCCTGGGCGCCCTGCAGCTGGCCGGCGAGTTCGTCGAGCAGTTCGGGGAGCGGGGCACCACCGACCTCGAGGGCCGGGGCGGCCACGCCGGGGCCACCTGGAACTTCGCAGCCCGGGGCGAGCCCTACGTGCAACTGCAGTACCTGCAGTTCTCGGGCGACGACCCGGGGACGGAGGCGGACGAGTCCTACCAGACCTGGCAGTACGGCTGGAGCGACTGGTCGCGGTGGTACGTGGCCGACCTCATGGGCTCGACGCTCCTCTCGAACAGCGACGCCCGCGTCTGGAAGCTCGAGTGCGGCTGGTCGCCGTGCGAGCAGGGCTCGGTGCGGCTGCTGCTGCACAAGCTCGACCTCGACACCGGCGCCAGCTGGGGCGGGCTGCCCGGCGGCATCGGCCGCAGCTTCGCCGACGAGGTCGACCTGGTCTTCGAGCGCGAGCTGGGCGAGCACTGGAGCGCCTGGGTGATGGGCGGCTACGCGCGGCCGCGCGAGGCGGCGAAGGAGCTGGTGGGCGCGGCGGCGAGCGGCCAGGTCTTCGCCAGCATCACCTACTCGTTCGACGGGGTGGGCTTCGGCGGCGGCGGCGGCGATGGCTGCGCCACGCCCTGCGCCAGGCCCTGCCACTGAGCGACGCGCCAGCCGCACCGGCGGCCGCGGGGGCGACCCCGCGGCCGTCGCGCGTCAGTGGCCGAGCAGGGTGAGCAGGATCTCGAAGGCGATCAGCAGGATGATGATCACCTCGAGCACCTCGGAGCGGCGGGCCTGCGACTCGGCCTCCAGCATGCCGTAGCTGTCGCGCAGGATGGCCAGCTTGCGGTCGATGCCGCGCCGCCAGGTGGCGCCGCGGAAGACCTCCAGCGCCGCCGCGTAGATGCGGGCGAGGAAGACGTCGTCCGTGACCTTGAGCGAGTTCTCGGCGCGCTCGACCAACTCGGTCACGTCGGCGACCCGGGTGTGCAGGTCGGCGAGCAGGCGGCTGAAGCGGCGCCCGAGCAGGTGGAAGCCCCGCCGCGCCTCGGCCATGCGCGTGTAGATCTGGGGGATCTCGGCGTCGAGCATGGCGTCGTCGAAGCGCAGTTCGAGCAGCTGCGCGTTGGCGAACTCGAGCACGTACTGCACGTCGGTGTCGTCCGCCACCGGCTCCACCACCAGCGCCGCGTTCCAGGTGAGCACGGCCAGGTCGTCGTCGAAGTACGAG
>CAZSQE010000095.1:0-7169 GCA_964608905.1 uncultured bacterium
GGCCGCGGCCGGCGGTCGAGCCGGGCGAAGACGAAGTCGTCCGTGCCGCTCAGCGAGGTTCCGTCGGCGCGCACCGCGAACAGCGCGGCGCTGTCCGGGTCACCGACGTGGACCACGCTGCTGTCCGGCAGCAGGACGGTCGAGTCGGGACCGCCGGCCCAGCAGACCTCGCGCCGGCCGTCGCCGTCCGCGTCCACGGCCAGCAGCAGCGGCCCGCCGGGCGGGAACTTCGCCACCACCGGCCAGCCCTCCGGCTCCCAGGCACGCCGCGCCGTGAAGTGCATGGTGGTGTCGGGGTCGTCGAGGAACTCCAGCCGCCGATGCGGGCGCGTGCCGGTGTGCGGGAGCAGGTCCGGGAAGCTCGAGTCCGACAGCACCGGGTTGTTGCTCGCGAACCACGGGTCGAACGGCGCGCCGAAGAGGTAGGGCGAGCCGGGGTCGCCGAGGTCGGCCAGGCCGTCGGCCTCCAGCACCGAGACGCCGTAGCGGTCGGGGTTGGTGTTGAAGCCGTAGTCGGGGTTGATGCGCAGCGAGGTCGAGTAGGGGATCACGCTGTCGTCGATGTGCCAGACGAGGACGCCGCTGCCGGGCAGGAGCGCGTCGTACTCGTAGCGGTCCGGGCGCTTCGGCCCGAGGATGACGCGGGTGAGCGGGTCCTGGTCCAGTTCGACCGTGTCGGCCGGGGCCAGCCAGCGGTTCTCGAGCAGCAGGAACTCGTCGCTGCTGAGCGTCACCCGCCGCACGTCGGGGTGCCGCTGGACGTTCGCCAGCGCCGTGGGGGCGCCGCCGTAGTCCACCTCGGGGAAGGCCAGCACGTCGGTGAGGAAGGCGCGCTGCCACGGGTCCACGCTGGGCGGCAGCAGGCCGGTGGCGTAGATCTCGCCCTCGCTGGTCTGCACGCGCGAGCCCAGCAGGTTGCCGCTGTCCATCAGGCTCCAGTAGCCGACGACCGGCCAGCCGGTGCTCACGTCGTAGAGGTCGCCGAGGCCGAACAGGTTGTGCCCCGACTCGTGCACGATGACGCCGTTGATGGCGCCGAAGTAGCCGTCCTGCGCCCCCAGCTCGGGCACGATGGCGGCGCGGTCGATGGGGAGGTTGAGCGAGTCCGGGAAGATCACCGCCTCGCTGTCGGCGGTGGTGATGGTGAACGAGGGCAGGTCCGACGGGCTGTCGCCGAGCACGTCGTTCTGCAGGTCGCTGCCGGCGTGGATCAGGTAGAAGCGGTCGTAGCTGTCCCACGGGATGCGGTCGCCGAGCAGCGTGGACTGCGAGTCCGCGGCGAAGAACATGTTGCGGAACATGCGCAGCGCCTCGTCGTAGATCGTCTGGCTGAACGTCCACGGCCCGTAGTCCGCCATGTCCGTGAGCGAGTACGCCCCGTCCTCCTCGCGCGGCCACACGTCGCCCTCGATGACCACGCGCCCGTAGGACATGGCGTCGTAGTAGCGCGACAGCGCCTCGAGGTGCCGCTGGAAGAAGGTGCGGTTGTGCGGCGGCGGGTCGATGGGGATGGCGTCGGGACCGGGCACGGACAGGTCGAAGCGGCCGTCGCCGGTCGAGGCGCTGCCGCCGCGGTCGGCGGCGAAGTCGAGGCGGATGAAGGCGACGCGGATGGTCTCGGGCTCGGCCCAGACGACGGCTGCCGTGCCGGTCCCGCGGCCCTGCGGTCCGGGCACGGCCCGCGGGCGCCAGCCGGCGCGCCGCCGCGCCCGCAGCGACCAGTCCGCGCCCGGGGCGCTCAGCACGTCGTCGAACGCGCGCCAGCGCCGCCCCAGCTCGGCCCGGTGCCGCTCCTCCGCCTCGGTCATCCTCGCCGGCACGGCCTGCCCGGCGCGCGCCAGCCGCGCCGCGTCGGCGGCGCCGGCCACGCGGCGCACCGAGAGCGCCCACGCCGCCGGCGTCGGGACGCCGGCGGCGAGCACCACGGCGATGGCGAGGAGTCGGACGAGCCGGCCGCGCACGGGTCGAGCCCCCGTTCCGCCCGGCCGCCTCAGAAGCGGTAGCCCAGGCTGATCTTGTCCACGTGCGGCAGCGTGGTGGACTGCGGCACCGTGCCGTAGTCGAGGCTCAGCTTCGACCAGGTGAGACCGATGCCGTAGGTCAGGTCCTTGATCTCGCCGAGCTCGTCGTAGTAGTAGCCGATGCGGCCGGCGATGCCGATGTCGCCCAGGCCCGTGCCGCCGGGACTGGCGTACTTGAGCTCGAGCCCACCGTGGTAGGTGCGGAACGTCTGGGTGACCAGGGACTGGTTGAAGTCCCCGGCCAGGGTCGAGCTGAACCCGGAGCGGGCGAAGGCCTCCCACGCCAGTCCGGTGCGCAGGTTGCGCGACAGCGGGCTGGACTCGTCCTCGTTGATGAAGGTCACGCTCGGCCCGAGGTTCTGCAGGTTCGCGCCGAGCCGCAGCCGGGCCGCCGGGATGCGGTACAGGGCGGCCACGTCGATGCCGAACGTCTGCCCCACGCCCTCGAGGCTGGAAGGGGCGAGCTGGATGCGGATGTACTTGACCGAGGCGCCCACCGCCAGGTCCGGCAGCAGGCGGGTGCCGTAGAAGAGCGCCGGCGAGAACTCGTTCGAGCCGAACGTGCCCCGCTCGTCGCCCCCCGGGCCCACTTCCATGCTCTCGCCGTAGTTGAGGAAGACGATGCCGACGCCGAAGGCGCCCCAGCCCTCGACCGGCTGGACGTAGGCGGCGTAGTTGTAGGTCACGTCCGTGGCCAGCCCGGGCACGAGCTGGGCGAAGGTGAGCTGGACCCCGGGCTTCTGGGCGAAGCCCAGCCCGGCCGGGTTCCACCAGGTCATGCCCGAGGCGTCCTCGGCCAGGGCGACTCCCGCCGCTCCCATGCCGTTCTCCCGGGCTCCCGGCTGGATGTCCAGGGACCGGCCGGTCCCCTGGGCGAAGGCCGGTGCCGCGAACAGGAGACCGGCGAACAGGGCGAGTGCGGTACGCTTGAGGCACATGGTTCGGTATTCCTCCGTCGGTACGACGATCCCCCCACAGCAAGCGGTCCGGGATACTACACCGGACCGCCGGCCGTTGCTCCCGAAACTCCGGGGCCCCCACGGGCGCCCCCCTCCTGCCAAGGCTGGATCCAGCCACGGAAGACGCTGCCGCACAACGCGATAGAGCCTTCGAACAGCCCTACTCCCGGTTCACGATCACGAAGCGGCCGTCGGCGTCGGCCTTCTGGGCCGCGCTGCTGGACCCGTCCGCGTCCCGCAGGTTGACGTGCACCCGGAAGAAGTAGACCCCGTTGGCCAGCCGCTCGCCTTCCTCGTCCAGGCCGTCCCAGGGCAGCTGCACGTGCCCCAGCCCGCCGAAGCGGGTCAGGGTGCGGATGAGCCTGCCCGAGGCCGTGTAGATGCGCAGCAGGACGTTGACCGAGTCCCCCGGCGCGTCCACCACGAACTGGCCCCCGCCGTGCCCCGCGCCCGACCCGGTCGGGTTGGGGAACAGGTAGGCGTGGCGGATGCGCAACGTCGGCTGCGCCACCACGGTGAAGTCGAGGCTGGCGCGCGAGCGGTGCTGCCCGGCGCTCAGCCCGGCCGCCAGGTTGTCCGCCGCGCTCACGCTCACCGTGTGCGCCCCCTCGGACAGGTTCGGCAGCGTGTAGCTGGCGGTGCCCGACTGGAACGAGTTGGCCGCGTAGCGGAACGACGCGGTGATGTCGGCGCGCGTGGTCGTGCTGCCGTCCACCGTCACGATGATGCCGTTCTGCGGCGTGTGGTTGGTGGTCAGGATGCCGCTCTCGTCGAACAGGTCCACGGTGAGCACCGCGTCCGGGCGCACCGTGCTCGAGCCGCCGACGAACGACAGGCCGATGCGCGGCCCGGTCACGTCGCCGGCCGGCGCCTCCCCCGCCACGACCGCCGCGCCGAGGTAACCGGCGCCGTCCGTCTCGACCGCGCTCCCGGGCGGCAGCCCGCGCACGTAGGCGCGCAGCCGGCCGCGGTCGCCCTCGCGCGCCTCGAGCGGGACCACGAAGCTGCCCGAGAACTCGCCGCCGCTCAGTCCGGCGTCGCCGCGGAAGATGGCGCCGGCGTCGTAGTAGTACTTGCAGGAGTCCGCGTAGGTCACGCCGCCGTAGACGACGCGGGTGGCCACCGAGTCCACCTCCTGCGAGTCCTCGATCCGCATCGCCACCGCGCCCTCGAGCGGTACGGCCTCGCCGCCCGGACACTCGACCACGCGGCCGGAGAAGCGCAGCCGCTGCCCGCGCCGCACCTGGGTCACCGGCAGACCGGCCAAGTCGGTGAGCGCCAGCTCCACCCACAGCCGCGGCAGCGCCACGCAGGTCGCGGCGTCGCCCATGAGCTGGTACTTCTGTCCGTTCGTCGAGCCGGCCTTGGTCTCGAGCAGCGCCGCCGCCACCGGGACGTGGTACCGGCAGCTCACTTCGTCGCGCCGGAAGAACCCGTCGTACAGCCGCCGGTTCAGCGCCGCGTTCTGGTTGCTGAAGGACAGCTCGGTGGCCGAGATGACGCCGACCGCACCGCCGGTCGAGCTGGTCAGCAGCCGCTCGCCCAGGCTCGGCACCGTCGGGTCGCTGAACTTCCCGACGTCGCACGAGGCGGTGATGAACACCGGGAAGCGCGGCGCGTTCGCCAGCGCGCCGATGTCGCTCTCGAGCAGGACCTTCTCGTCGGCCAGCTGGTACGGGCTGCCGTGCCCGACGAAGTTCACCAGCGCCACCCCGTCCTCCATGCCCTGCTTGATGGCCGCCTTGGCGCCGGGCTTGGTGAAGCCCGGCCCGGTCGGATAGGTGTGGAGGTAGACGTAGTCACGGTCCATGTGCGGCGGCAGGTGGCCGGTGTCGAGGTCCCGCGTCTGGCGCAGGTGGGTCCACACCAGCACCAGCTTGTCCGGCACCCCTCCCTGGTAGTCGTCGTCGGCCACCAGCATGGCGCGGTTGCGCCACTCGCCCAGCCCGCCGTAGCGCTCGTGCGCCAGCACCTTGTCGCGCACCACGGCGAGCGCGGTGGCGGCGTCGCCCACCGGCAGCCGGCCGCCGAGGAAGTCGGGGATGATGCTGAGCGGGTTGTCCACGTTCAGCATCCAGTCGTCGGTGACGTACTGCCGGCGCACGACGAAGGTGGCGTCGAAGTTGTCCTCGTAGGTCGGGACCAGGCAGCCGGGCTGCCCGGCCGCCGCCAGCCCCTTGAGGTTCTTGAAGTCGTAGGAGGCGTCGCCCAGCAGGGTGACGAAACCCGGGCGCCGCGGCGTGCCGCCGTCGTTCCAGTTGTAGTACGCGGCGCGCAGGAAGTTGCGGATGGCCGACGGGTCGGTGCGTCCGCCCGAGAACTGGTCGTAGAGCGCCGAGACCGGCACGGTGCGGGTGGCGAACGGTCCCTCCACCCCCGCCAGCGGCAGCGACGTGCGCCGCCAGGCGGCCAGCGAGTCGGCCGCGGCGGCGAAGCCGTCGTAGTAGACGACGATGTAGTCCGCCTGCTGCGTGCGCGAGCGCAGGTTCTGCGCCAGGCTCGTCGCCGGCGCGTCGTCGACGTCCCGCGTCATCGTCACGATGCTGTCGGCCGGCACGACCCGGTAGCGCCGCCGCTCCGACTCGGCGGCCTGGAAGCCGAGGTACCAGCCACCGGCCTCCAACTCGTAGCGGGCGCCGTCGATGCGCAGCGGGCGGCACGCGTCGGTGACGTCGAACACCCAGGGCGGCGCGGTCCGCTCGGCCGCGAAGGGGCCGATGCGGTAGACCACGTCGCCGTGGCCGCCGGCGGGGCTGTCGAAGTCCAGCCGCCCGCCCACCGGCTCGAAGCGACGGGCGTAGAACAGGTCGAACCAGCCCAGCCCCGAGATGTCCGAGCGGTTCGGGTTGAGCGGGTCGTTCGAGTCGGGCACCGCGAGCGTGAACAGGTTCCCGGCCGTGCGCAGCCCGGTGAAGGTGGTGTCGTACACCTGCGCGAGCAGGTCGTTGAAGCCGCGCCGCGGGAAGGCGACGTCGTTGAAGCGCACGTACTGGTAGTGGTCCTGCAGCATGCGCACCGAGGACGAGTTGTAGTCGAGCCCCCAGGTCAGGACGCGCAGCCGCGCCGCCTGCGTCGGGTCGGCGCCGGGCAGGTCCACGGTGACCTGGACCGTCCCGCCCCGCTTCACCGATCGCCAGAACCAGCGCTCCCAGGGCAGCCGGCGGTCGTTGGCCGAGTACAGCGGCGAGCAGTTGGGCCAGTACTCGATGTCCCGCTCGAAGTGCGCGCGCGCCGGGAAGGTCGCCGGCGGGACCAGCCCCGCGTCGGTGATCGTGCCGTCGCGCGGCTCGATGCGCGCCGGCGTGCCCCCCACCGGCAGGTCCGCGGTCGCGCGCGCCAGGTAGTAGTAGTTGACCGTGGCGTAGGGGTGGTTCACGAACACCGACTCGGGCTGCGCCGGGTCGTAGAGGCTGGCCCAGTCACTCGGGCCCATGCCGTAGAAGACGAACTCGTCCAGGTTGCTGCGGAAACTGCCGTCCCCGTCGTCGGAGAAGCTCAGCGCCACCTCCCGGTACTCGCAGCTGTCGCAGTAGGAGTCCTTCGGCAGCACCGGCACGCCGGGCCAGGTGAACAGGCGCAGGCTGTCGAGCGGGACGCGCTCGGTGTCGCCGTCGAAAAGGCCGAGGTTGCGCAGCAGGCCGTAGGAGACGCGGTAGAAGCCGGTGTTCGCCACCGCGATCTTGATCCAGGGGCGTCCGAAGTAGACGCTGGTCTCGGGCACGGCGGCGACGAAGCCGGCCTCGTCCGGGCCGCGGGCCGCGGCCGGGTCCGCGGCGCTCCGGCGCCAGGCGCGGCCCTGCTCGTAGTTGAGCAGCGCGCCGTGGTAGACCCGCTCGAAGGGGTCGGCGCTCTCCGCCGGCGCGTGCGCGGCCCCCGGTCCGGACGCCGCGTCGACCTGCACGGTCACGTCCACGCGGCGCCACAGCGTGAGCCGCCGCGTCTCCGGGTCGTAGTCGGCCGGGCGGATCTCGACGCGGGCCACGCGCTGCTCGCGCAGCCACGACACCTCGAGCAGCCGGGCGCGCGGCGTCGCCGAGCGCCAGGCCGCCGGCCAGGGCCCCACCGTCCCGCCGCCCACCAGGGCCAGGCCCTCGAGCGTCACGCCGTCGTGGACCTCGGGCGCGCCGGCGGTGGCGCTCACCCGCACCGGGCCGCGCGGCGGCACCGCGAGCAGCACGCCGGTCATGCC
>CAZSQE010000096.1:0-7047 GCA_964608905.1 uncultured bacterium
GGCTCGTGGCGGTCGCCACGCGCCGGCCGCTGCCTGCCGACGAGACCGGGCGGCTGCGCACGGCCTGCCGGGAGCGGCCGACGGTGCTCGTGGGGCTGCAGAACGACGCCTTCCTGGACGACGTGCCCGAGGCGATGCTGCGCGTTTCGGCGGCCGACGCCACGCCGGTGACGCTGCGGGCCGTGGCCGGGGCGCTGGCGGCGATGCGCCGCGCGGCGCTCGGCTAGCTAGCCCGCCTTCGCCCGCTTCGCCCGCCGCCGCAGCCGGTCCGCGGCGAAGCCCAGCGCCACCAGGCTGAACGCCCCCAGCACGACCCACCACGGCATCTTGAACTGCCGGGCGAGGTCGGCCGCGCGCTGCGCCAGGAAGGCGAGGGCGAAGTAGTAGGGCAGCGCCCCGAGCAGGATGGCCAGCGCGTAGAACCGCACCGGGTAGCGCCCGGCCGCCGCCACCAGCTTGAGCGGCGCGTCCGGCATGGGCGTGGCCCGCGCCACCAACAGCGTCAGGAACGACGTGGAGGGGTTGTCGCCGAGGGCCGCGGCCAGCTTCTCGCGCGAGGGCGCGAAGCGGTGCAGCCAGGGATGCCCGGAGTCGAGGACGAGGCGCAGCAGCACGAACTGCACCGAGCTGCCGATGGCGCTGGCCACCGCCCCGAAGAGGGCCAGCTTCCACGGAGCGTGGAAGGGCGCGTAGAGGATGATGAGCGGCGTGGTGGCGAACGAGAACGTCGCCCCGTCGAGGACGAGGGCGAGGCAGTAGACCCACAGCGCGCTCAACTGCATGCGCCGACCTCCGGCCGATGCGCGTCACCCGGGGGGAGCGCCTCCCCCCGGGTGACGGCGCCCGCGCGGCAGCCTCTCAGGTTCCGGACGTCGGGTCCACCGGCGGCCCGGCCGCGGGCTGGTCGGGAGGAGGAGGTGGTGGTGCCGGGCTCGCGGGCGCGGCGGCGGTCACGGTCCGGCCGTTGCGCCCCTGCCAGCGTCCCCGCCACTGGCCGAACAGCCCCTCGGTGAACTCCCACTTGAGCCACGCGCCGCCGCCGATCAGGGCCAGGACGGCGCCCGCCGTGGCCGCCAGCACGCTCAGCAGCGTGCCGAACCCGTGGAAGCCGAAGACCCCCACGACCTCGAACAGCCGGCCGACGAACTGGATCCCCGCCAGCAGCAGCACGCCGAAGAGGGCATAGCGCCACACCGGCATCGGCGCGCCGCCGCGCCGCGCCGCCAGCCACTCGCCCACCACGGTGGCGCCGATGGTGATGCCGAAGAGGGCGAAGACGACGTAGAACAGGGCGTAGCCCATCGCCGCCGCGACCGCGAGCGGGATGCCGATCAGGGTGATGGCGAGCAGGACCATGACCACGGCCAGGGCGATGACCGACGGGATCGTCAGCGCGAGCACCAGCGCCCCGACGCCGAACGACAGACCGGGCTGGCCCCGCATGGTCTGGGCGCCGGCGGCGATGCGGCCCTGGAACAGCCAGGCCACCAGCAGGGTCAGGCCGATGGCCAGCAGGAAGCGGACGATGGCCTTGGCGACCCGCACCCCGCTCCAGAGGCCGTAGGCCTCGGCGTCGCGCTCCCAGTCGCGCCCCCCGAGGAAGCGCGGCCCGAGGCGGAAGTCGCCGCCGCGGCCGGTCACCTTCTTGCCGCTGACGAACGCCCCCGGCTCCTCGTGCAGCTCGCCGCCCATGCAGACGACGTCGCCGTCCACCCGCGCGGTCGCGTTCAGGTACACGTCGCCGCCCATGGCCGCGACCACGTCGCCCTGCACCGTGCCGTCGACGATGACGTCGCCGCCCAGCACCGTGACGACGTCGCCGTGCACGACCTCGTGCCGCTTGACGTGGATGTCGTCGCCGATGCGGGTCATGTCGCCCGAGCGCACGACCTGCTCGGTGGTGACCACGGAGTCCCCGCCCGTGCTCTCGTCGGTGGAGACCGTGACCTTCACCCGCGACGCGCCGGCCCGGCCGGTGCGGATCTCCAGCGCCGCGGCGCTCTCGGGCGCGACCTTCTCGAACGTCATGGTGGTCGGCTGCGCCACGGCGGGAGCGCCCGCCCCCAGGGCGAGGCCGAGCACCGGCACGGCCAGCGCCAGCATCACGACACCGAGTCTTCGCATGGTCATCTCCCCTTGCCCGAGACGGTGATGTCGCCCGAGACGCTGCGCAGGATCACCGGGGCTCCTCCGCCGGACACCGTGCCGGACAGCTCCCGGCGCGTCATGGTACGGATCTGGATGGGCACGTCCGCGTCGAGGCTGCCGCTCGTGCTCGTCAGGGTGAGGTCGCACCTGAGCCCGGCGGCCAGCCGGACGTCGATCTCGCCCGAGACCGTGGTCACCTCGGCGCGGCGCGCGCCGGCGCCCAGCTCGAGCGCCACGTCGCCCGAGGTCGAGCGCACCCGCGCCGTGCCGTTCACCGGGCCGGTGACGGACACGCCGCCGCTCGTGGTGCCCGCGTCGAGACCGCGCGGCGCCCGGTCCACCTGGATGTCGCCGCTCACGCTCGCCACCCGGACGCTGTCGGCGGCCCCGGTCACGACGATCTCCCCGCTCGTGGTGCGGACGTCGAGCGGCCCCCGGGCCCCCTCGACGTTCACGTCCCCGCTCACGCTGCGCAGCCGCGCGGCGCCCAGGCCGGCGGCGGTCACGTCGCCGCTGGTGGTGGCGACCGTCACCGCGGCGCCCGCGCCGCGCACCTCGACGTCCCCGCTCGTGCTCTCCAGGCTCTGCGGCCCGGTGAGGTCGGTGGTCTCGAAGTCGCCGCTGGTGGACTTCAGCTCGAGGGGCAGCCCGGGCGGCACCGCGAGGGTGAGCCGGACCTGGACGCTGGGCACGCGCAGCTCGCCCCGGAGCAGCCTCAGGAAGGACACCCGCACGACCTGCGACTGCGGGTAGACGACGCGGACCAGGAAGCGCCCGCCCGTGGTGGAGGTCTCGACCCGCGTGTCGCGGGCGAGTTCGGCGGCGCGCGTTGCCGACGTGCCGGTCGTGACCTTGAGCGCGGTCACGTGCAGGCGGCCGTCCGGGCTCGGGGCGACCTTGACCCAGCCCCGGGCGTTCTCGACGCGCACGCTCGTGATCCCGCGGGGCTCCACGACCTGGCGGCTCCGCTCGACCAGCTTGTCCTCCCGGGCGGCGGAGGGGCCCGGCAGGGCGGCCAGGACGGCCAGGGCGACGACAAGATGACGGACGTTCATGGACGGACCTCCTGTGTCTGTCCACGTCTACGCAGCGGACGGGGGCCGGGTTGCGGGCTCGGGGACGGGCGTACGGGCCCCCCGGCCACTGGCCCGGCCCGCGGCCGGGGCCGGCCGGGCCGAAAACCATCGGGAGAGGGGGATAGAGACATCCCCCCCTCCCTCAAGCTAGCCAGCAATGAACCGGGACTACTGCTGGACGGCCGTCGTGTCAGCCGCCGGCATCGTGTCCTGGGTCATGCTCGTGGTGTCCGCCGTCACGGGCGGCGCCGGCTCCTCAGCCTGCTTCTGCGCACAGCCGACCGCGGCGAGCGCGAGGGTCAACGCCAGGAGGGCGACCATCGCCAGAGCGAGATTCTTCCGCATACTTTTCTTCTTCACCTCCTCTCGGTCTCGCCGCGCCGGAAGACAGCATCCGGCCGCGGCCCGTCTTCTTCAATGCTCAATCTCAGGATCAGACACGTCGAAGAGTCGCGCGGCGTCCCTGCGCGTGAATCGCGTGTTGCCAACCCGGAAGGCGCACGGCACTTCCATGTCGGGGCAGGAGCGCCTTACAGAATCCCCGAGAACCTAGGGTCGGGGCCGTGCCATTGTCAACCGACTTCCCGAAGAATCCTAATTCGGTAGCCATAACTCGTTGTACGAGAAACGATTGCAGGTTCGTAACTTGTGGTCGTTCCGGCCCGGACCGCCGGAACGGCCGGCCGCGGCGCGGCTGAGGCCGACCCGACCCGGCCGCCCGCTGGTCCGCCGTGCCCCGCGCGGACGCGGCGATGCGCGCAGCCCGATGGGCCCGAGCGCGTTGCGCCGCCGGGGCGCGTGGCGGCGGGGCGCATGGCGGCGGGGCCGCACCCGGGACGGACCCGCCCGAATCGGCCGCGGAGCGGGGCCTTTCGGGCCCCGCTCCGCGAGCGGCCTGGATCCCGGGCCGGATTACGGCTTGGCCGGGAACTTCTGCTTCATGGGCGAGACCGGCAGCGGCCGCTTCTCCCCCTCGCCCTTGTGGCTCACGTGCGGCATGTACAGCGCGAACTCGAAGCCCGGGCTGGTCTCCTTGGTGTGGCAGATGCGGCAGGTCTGTTCCGTCACCCGGCGCTGCACGGTCGGGTAGGCGTCGTGCTGCGAACCCATGCCGTGGCAGCTCTCGCACTGCACGTTCACCATCTGCTTGGTCGAGGCGACGTCCTTGAACCCGCCCGGCTGGTTGTAGCCGACCACGTGGCAGCCGATGCACTCCTTGCTCTGGTCCTGCTTCACGTCCACCAGCGTCTGCCAGGCCCGGGCGTGCCCGGTATCCTTCCACTGCGCCGTCTCGGCCGGGTGGCAGCGCGCGCACATCTCGCTGCCCAGGTAGCGCTCCGGCGAGCCCTGCGCGGCCTTCTCGGCCTGCTGCGCCGCCCGCTCCTTGCGCAGCCGCTCCAGCTTCTCGTTGAAGGTGGCGGTGAAGGCCCGCACCAGCCTCGCGATCTCCCTGTGGTCCGGCACCTCGGGGCCGAGCATGAAGGCCTCGCTCTCCCCCGACGCCATCCGCCGCTTCGCGTCGAGCGTCAGCAGCGTGCGCCCCATGTACTGCCCCTCCACCCCGCCGTAGCAGGCCACGGTGCTCTTGATCAGGCGCCCCTTCTGCAGCAGCGGCGCCCCGTGCCCGACGATCAGGGCGTCGATCCCCTCCACCGCCGTCACCAGGTCCTCGCTCTCGACCTTGCCCAGCTGGGAGAGCAGCACCACCACCGTCGCGCCCTTCTTGCGCAGCGCCGTCACCGTGCGCCGCGCCGCCACGGCCGGCTCCTCCACCCGCAGCGAGTCCCGCGAGGGCCCGAGGTCCACCGTGGCGCTCATCAGGCCGAACACGCCGACCTTGACCGTGCCCACCTGCTTGACGAGGAACGGCGGGAGCACGGTCTTGCCGGACTGCTGCTCGAACAGGTTGGCGCACACCATCGGCAGCCGCGTGCGCTTGAGCTGCGCCCGCAGGTAGCCGAGGCCGAAGCGCAGCTCCTTCTCGCTCATCCCGACCGCGTCGGTGCCGAGGACGGTCATCGCGTCCATCATGAACCACGAGACATCCTTGTGCAGGTCGTCCTCGGGGAAGAAGTAGCCGTTGTCCACCAGCAGGACCTGGCCGTAGCCCGCCTTGATGCTGTCCACGAAGCTCGCCCGCCGGGCGAGACCCCCCTTGGGGGTGTGTCAGCCACAGGGGTCGGTCTTGCCCTTCACGTCGGAGGTGGACAGGATCACGAGCTTGTCGGGCTCGAGCGCGTTGCCGCGGGGCGCGCTGGCACCGGCCAGCAGCAGCCAGGCCACGGCCGCCAGCAGCAGGGCGGCGAGGAACCGGGACGACAGGGCTTTCATGCGGGAATCTCTCCGGGCACGAGGAAGTACGGCTTCCGGCGTGGGTAGCAGCAAGGCGCTCAAGAGTCTACGGTCCGCCGCGCGCGGGCGTCAAGAATCGCGGCCACGGGCGCGGCGGGCGGGCACGCAGGATTGACAGGACGCTGACGCGGCGCCCCGCGGGGGTCGCCGGCGGCCGCCGCGCGCGGCCCGGTTCAGTCCTCGAGGCGGTAGCGGACGAGCTGGTCGCCGAGCGGGACGTGCTTCTTCGAGCCGGTGTGCACGATGCGGATCTCGAAGCCGTAGCGGTCCAGCCCGAAGTGCCGCTCCACGAGGCGCAGCAGCCCCCCCACCGTGGCATCGGCCCGGATGGTGCGCCCGCGCCGCCGCTGGCCGTGGGCGCGCCGGAGCCCGGACTCGTAGCCCTCGAGCCAGGCCCGGCGGACCAGCCGGTCGAGGGCGCGCCAGTGGGCGCGCTTGAGCCGGGCGAGCGCCTGCTTCTGCGTCATGGCTCGCTCCTTTCCACTTCGACCTGGCCGTCGCCGGCAGTCTAGCACCCGCCGCGGGCCGCGCCACCGCCGAAACGCGGTCGTTGGCGCCCACGGCCCCGGGGGCGCTATGGTCCTCCCCATGGGCTACGAGACGTTGTCCGAAACCGAGTGGGCGCAGGTCAACCGCGTCTGGGACCTGCTGGACGATGGGAAGGTGGAGGAGGCCCGCCTCGCCGTGGACGACCTGTGGCGGAAGCGCCCGGGCCAGCCCGACGTGCGCATCGTGGCGGCGGCCGTCTGCCTCGACGAGGGCGAGCCCGAGGCGGCGCTCGAGACGCTGGGGGGCGCCGAGCGCTCGGCCGACCCGGCCATCTTCTTCTACCTGCGGGCGGTCTCCCGGTTCGAGCTCATCCGCTTCGAGGCGGCGCGCGAGGACGCGCTGCGCGCCGTGGCGGTGAACCCCGACCTGGCCGAGGGGCACGACCTGCTGGCGCGCATCGCCGAGTACCTCGGCCGCGAGGACGAGGCCCGCGAGCACGCGGCGGAGGCCCGGGACATCGACCCGGAGGAGTTCCGCGCGCCGCTCGAGGTGCCGGCGGAGGAGTTCGCGGCGCTGGTCGAGGCGAGCCTGCGCGAGCTCTCGCCCCCGTTCCGGCGCAAGCTCGAGGAGGTGCCGGTCATCGTGGACGAACTGCCGCGGCGCGAGATCCTCGCCGCCGAGGACCCGCCGCTGCCGCCCGACCTGCTGGGCCTGTTCGTGGGGCGCAGCATGCTCGAGCGCAGCCACCTCGACCTGCCCGGCGTGCCCGAGGCCATCTACCTCTTCCGCCGCAACCTGCTGCGCGCCTGCGCCGACCGCGAGGAGCTGGCGCGCGAGGTGCGCACCACCGTGCGCCACGAGGTCGGGCACCTGCTGGGGATGGACGAGGACGACCTGGACGAGCTGGGGCTCGGTTAGCCCGGGCTGGCTAGGCTCTGTCTGAGAACGCCCCGTGGGCGCGTGGACGGCGCCGGCGGGCCAG
>CAZSQE010000097.1:0-6993 GCA_964608905.1 uncultured bacterium
AGGCGGCGAGGAGCAGCGCCAGCGCGGCCGGCAGGAGGAGGAGGCGCCGGGGCCGGGTCATGATGCGGGCAGGGGCATCGTCACGGGCACTCAGGGTAGCATCGGGCTCGAAAAAGGGTCAACGACGCGGGCGTCCTCCCGTTCCTACACCGCGAGGAGGGGGAACGGCGGCTCCGGATCGGCGGCGCGGCCGGCGGCCGCGGGGCGCCGGCCGCCGGCCGCGCCGCGTGGGACTCTCCGCTTGCGGCCCATGCAGGCGGGTGCTAGCGTGCCGTGGCGCATCGTCATGGATGACCGAGCCCGGCCACGCGCCCGCATCCACCGCGGCTCTTCCGACGGCGCTCGGCCCCGCAGGCACACCCGGCTCCCCGAGCCGACACCCGAGAGGCAGGGATGTTCCTCAACAACCTCATGGGCTTCTTCTCCACCGACGCCGCCATGGACCTGGGCACGGCGAACACCCTGGTCTTCGTCAAGGGCCGGGGCATCGTCCTGAACGAGCCGTCGGTTGTGGCCATCGAAAGGAGCACCGGCAAGGTGCTGGCGGTGGGCAGCGAGGCCAAGCTCATGCTCGGCCGCACGCCCGACGAGATCAACGCCGTGCGGCCCATGAAGGACGGCGTCATCGCCGACTTCGAGGTGACCGAGTCCCTGCTGCGCGAGTTCATCCAGCGCGTGCAGAAGCACAAGTTCCTCTACCGGCCCCGCCTCATCATCTGCGTCCCCTCCGGCATCACCGAGGTCGAGAAGCGCGCCGTCATCGACTCGGCCGAGCAGGCCGGGGCGCGGCAGGTGCTGCTGGTGCCCGAGCCGATCGCCGCGGCCATCGGCGTCGGGCTGCCGGTGGACACGCCCACCGGCAACATGGTGGTGGACATCGGCGGCGGCACCACCGAGATCGCGGTCATCGCGCTGAACGGCATCGTCACCAAGACCTCGATCCGTGTCGGCGGCGACGAGATGGACGACGCCATCGTCAACTACGCCAAGAAGGCGTACAACATGCTCATCGGCGAGCAGACGGCGGAGCGCATCAAGATCGAGATCGGCTCGGCCTTCCCGCTGCCCGACGAGATGGACATGGAGATCAAGGGCCGCGACCTGGTGCGCGGCATCCCGCGCACCCTGCGGGTCTCGAGCGTCGAGATCCGGGAGGCCCTGCAGGAGCCGGTGACCGCCATCGTCAACGCCCTGCGCGAGTCGCTCGAGCGCACGCCCCCGGAGCTGGCCGCCGACATCGTGGACCGCGGCATCTACCTGAGCGGCGGCGGGGCGCTGCTGCGCGGTCTCGACCTGCTCATGCGCGAGGTGACCAACCTGAACATCCGCGTGGCCCAGGATCCCCTCACCTGCGTGGTGCTCGGGGCGGGACGGATCCTCGAGCAGATCGAGGACTTCGAGAAGGTGATCCTGCCCGGCCACAAGGACTGACCGGGAGTCCCATGGGGGGCTTCCTCCCACCCGCCGAGCGCCGCAGCGGGGCCCTGCTCGGCCTCTACGCGGCGCTCGCGCTGTCCCTGCTGCTGACGGGCGAGCGCCTCCCGCAGGCGACGCTGCGCGGCATCGGCGCCTGGCTCTTCGCCCCCTTCGACCGCATCGTGCTCGCCGCCGACCGGGCCGGCGCCGCCTGGCGCGAGAACGAGCGCCTGCACGAGCGCATCACCCGCCTGGAGCTGGAGACCGCCCGGCTGCGTGCGGCGGGGGTGGAGAACCAACGCCTGCGCGAGAGCCTCGGGCTGCCCGCCTACCGCGCGCTGGCGCTGCGCCCGGTCGAGGTGCTGGCGCTCGCCGGGGACCTCGTCCCGACGGCGGCGACGTTGAGCGCGGGGACGGCGCAGGGCGTGCGCGCTGGCGACGGCGTGGTCACCAGCGACGGGCTGGTCGGACGCGTCACCGAAGCCTACCCCGCCCAGTCCCGCGTGGCGCTGCTCGCCGACCCCAACGCGGCGGTGGCCTGCGAGGTCGAGAGCACCGGGGTGCAGGGCGTGCTGCGCTTCTACGCCTCGCCGCGGCCGCGGCTGCTGCTCACCGGCGTGCCCCTGGCCGACACGGTGCGCCTCGGCCAGCGGGTGCTCACCTCCGGGATGTCGCTGCGCTACCCGCGCGGCCTGCCGGTGGGGCACGTGGCGCGGCTGGGCCGCGACGCGAACGGGCTCACGCAGGAGATCGAGGTCGAGCCGGCGGCGCGCCTGTCGCGCCTGCGCCACGCCTACGTCGTGCCCGGCCCGGCGCCGGCCGCCGGCGCCCCGGAGGTGGGGCGATGAGGGCGGCCTGGGGGATGCTGCTGCTGGGGGCGGGCGCGCTGCTCATCCGCTCGACCGCCTTCTCGGCGCTGGCCGCCCGCGGCGTCACCGTGGACGTGCTGGCGTTCGTGACGGTGGTGTGGGCCCTGCGCCACGGTGAGAGCTGGGGCTCGACCTTCGGCTTCCTGCTCGGGCTCGCCGCCGACCTCGACGCCGCCCACTCGCCGGGCCGGCACGCGCTGGCGCTGGCGCTGGCCGGGTACGGCACCGGGCGGCTGTCGCGCGCCCTGGTCCGCGACAACCCGGCCACGCAGTTCGCGCTCCTGTTCGTCGCCACCGTGGCGCACCAGGTCTGGGCCCTCGTTTTCGAGGTGGGCCCGCTGGCCGGCTGGCCGCTGCTGCTCACGCGGGCGCTGGTGGCCGGTCTCGTCACCGCGCCCCTCGGCGTGCTCCTGCTCGGGCTCGTCCGCCTGGGCAGCGGCAGGTCCCTGTTCGGCCGTGCTGCCGGCGCAACAGCTCCGCGACCGTAGGCTGCCGGCCTACCGCGTGCTCGCGGGCCTCGTGCTCGCGGGCTTCGCCGCGGTGCAGGTCGGCCTCGTCCACCTCCAGGTCCTGCGCGGGGACGACTACGCCGAGCTGGCCCGGGAGAACCGCGTGCGGCAGGAGGTGCTGCGCGCGCCCCGCGGCGCGATCTACGACCGCCACGGCGAGCTGCTGGCCGACAGCGCGCCCTGCTTCAGCATCGTCTTCCGCCCCTTCCCGGCGGAGAGCGTCGAGCGGGTGCGCGAGACCACCCGGGTGGAGTGGCTGGCGCACGTGGCGGAGCTGACCGGCGTGGACTCGGCCGAGGTCCGCCGCCAGGTGGACGCGGCCAACCGCTCGGGGCAGACGACCGTGCTGCGGCGCGGTGCGCCGTTCGCGGTGCGCGCCGCGGTCGAGGAACTGAGCGCCGAGCTGCCGGGCGTCCTGGTGCAGGTGGAGCCGCTGCGCAACTACCCGCACGGCCCGCTGGCCGCGCACCTGCTCGGCTACGCCGGGGAGGTCAGCGCCGCCGAGCTGGACACGCTCGAGGCGGACGGCTACCGCTCCGGGGACCTCATCGGCCGCACCGGGGTCGAGCGTCGCTACGAGGACTGGCTGCGCGGCGAGGACGGCGTCGAGTACGTGGTGGTGAACGCGCGCGGGCGGCGCGTCTCGATCCTGCAGGAGGGCGACGCGAAGCCGGCCAGACCGGGGCAGGACCTGACGCTGACGCTCGACCTGAAGGTGCAGCGCGCGCTCGAGGAGGCGATGGACGGGGTGGCGCGCGGCGCGGCGGTCGCGCTCGACCCGCGCGACGGCGGCATCCTCGCGCTGGTGAGCCGGCCGACCTACGACCCCAACGAGTTCTCGCGCGGTCTCAGCCACGCGCGCTGGCGCGAGCTGAGCGGGGGCGGGGCCAACCCGCTGCTCAACCGGGCCATCCAGGGCGTCTATCCGCCCGCCTCCACCTTCAAGATCGTGACCATGGCCGCGGCGCTCATCCGGGGGGTGGCCCGCCCCGGCACCCGCCTGGCGCCCTGCGCCGGGGGCATGGTCTACGGCGGGCGCCGGTTCGGCTGCTGGGATCGCGCGGGCCACGGCTCGCTCGACTTCGTCGGCGCGCTGCAGCACTCGTGCGACGTCTACTTCTACCAGATCGGCCTGCGCCTCGGCCTTGCCGACCTCGGCCGGACGGCCCGTGCCCTCGGCCTGGGGGCGCGCACCGGCGTGGACCTGCCGCAGGAGGCGCGCGGACTGATCCCCGACGCGGCCTACTACGACCGCCGCTGGGGAGCGGGGCGCTGGCGCTCGGGGCTGCTGCTCAACCTCGCCATCGGGCAGGGGGAGCTGCTGCTGACGCCGCTGCAGATGGCGCTGCTGGCGGCGGAGGCGGCGAACGGGGCCCGGCCGCTGCGCCCGCACCTCGTGGCGCGGGTCGGGCAGGGCGGGGTCTTCCGGCCGGAACGGCCGGCGCAGCCGGGCCTGGCGGCCGAGACGACCGTGTGGGCCACGGTGCGCGAGGCGATGGAATTGACGGTGAGCGCGGGCACGGGCGGCGCGGCGCGCGTGCCCGGGGTGCGCGTGGCCGGCAAGACCGGCACGGCGCAGAACCCGCACGGCGGCGACCACGCGCTGTTCATCTGCTTCGCCCCGGTCGACTCGCCGACGGTGGCGGTGGCGGTGGTGGTCGAGAACGCCGGCCACGGCGGCAGCGTCGCGGCGCCGCGGGCCGGGGCGCTGCTGCGGCGCATGTTCCTGCCCGACTCGCTGTGGCCGCCGCCGGCGCGCCGGGCGGCGGCGGACACGGCGCGGGCGGCCGCGCCCGACTCGGGGGCGGTGGATGGCGACTAGGTGGAAGCTGCGGCTGCCGCCGCTCGACCTGCCGCTGCTGACGGCGGCGCTGCTGCTCGTCGCCATCGGGCTGCTCACCGTCTACAGCGCCACCTCGGTCCCCGGCGCGCACCACGGCCTGTGGGTGCGGCAGCTGGCCTGGGCCGCCATCGCCCTCGCCGTGGGCTGGGCGGTCGCCTACGTCCACTACCGGGCGTACGACACCCTCGCCGTGCCGCTCTACGTCGTCTCGCTGGTCCTGCTCGTACTCGTGCTGCTCGTGGGCACGAGCGCCATGGGGGCGCAGCGCTGGCTCGTGCTCGGCCCGCTGCGCTTCCAGCCCTCCGAGCTGGCGAAGGTGGCGACGGTGCTGCTGCTGGCGCGCCTCTTCGACCGGGAGAAGCTCGACCTGCGCCGCTTCACGCACTGGTTCCCGCCGCTGGTCTGGACGCTGCTGCCGTTCGCGCTGGTGGCGAAGGAACCCGACCTGGGCACCTCGCTCACCTTCCCGGTGATCCTGGTGATCATGTACTTCTGGGCCGGCATGCCGCTGCGTCAACTCGCCCTCGGCCTCTCGCCGGTGTTCAACGCCGCGCTGTTCTTCCTCACCGGCACGGTGTGGTGGTCGGCGGGGATGGTCGTGGCGCTGCTCGCCGTCGTCCGCCCGCGCTGGACCACCCTGCTCGTCGTGCTGGCGCTCAACGTCGGGGTGGGCCTCGCGCTGCCGCACGTCTGGAACCACCTGCACGACTACCAGAAGCGGCGCATCGAGACCTTCCTCAACCCGGGCAGCGACCCGCACCGCGCCGGCTACCAGGTGATCCAGTCGCGCATCGCCATCGGCTCGGGCGGCCTCGGCGGCGCCGGCTACCTGCGCGGCACCCAGAAGGGCCTCGCCTTCCTGCCCATGCGGCACACCGACTTCGTCTTCTCGGTGGTGGGGGAGGAGTTCGGGTTGTGGGGGACGACGGCGGTGGTGCTACTCTTCGCCCTGCTCATCCTGCGGGGCTTCCGCCTGGCGCTGGTGGCGCGCAGCGGCTTCGCCAGCCTGCTGGCGGTGGGGGTGGTCGCCGCGCTCTTCTACCACGTCATGGTGAACGTCCTGATGACCATCGGCTGGGCCCCGGTGACCGGGCTGCCCCTGCCGCTCATCTCCTACGGAGGGACCGCGCTGGTGGCGAACGGCATCCAGATCGGCCTGCTCCAGAACGTGGCCCTGCGCCGCACGGAGTTCTGACGTGCATCCCGAGATCCTCCACTGGGGAGTGCTGCGCATCACCTCCTACGGCCTGCTGCTGGCCGTGGCCTTCCTCGTCGGCACCTGGCTGGCGCTGCGCGAGGCGCGGCGGCTGCGCCTCGACGAGGACCGGCTGGTGAGCCTGATCCTCGTCGTGCTGGTGGCGGGCGTCTTCGGCGCGCGGGCCCTCTACGTGCTCGAGCACATCGAGGACTTCCGCGGCAGCACGCTGAGCGTGCTGGCGCTCTGGCAGGGCGGGCTCACGCTCTACGGCGGCATCGCCGGGGGCATCGCCGCCGGCGTGCTCGCCGCCCCGTACCTGAAGCTCCCGCGCTGGACGGCGGCCGACGCGCTGGCGCCCTCCATCGCGCTCGGCACGGCCTTCGGCCGCGTCGGCTGCTTCCTGAACGGCTGCTGCTACGGCCGGCCGACCGGCGGCGCGTGGGGCGTGGCCTTCCCGCCCGATTCCTTCGCCGGCCTGGCCTACGGCTCGCAGCCGCTGCACCCGGCCCAGCTCTACTTCTCGGCCGCCGGGCTGGCCGTGTTCCTGCTGGCCTGGGCCCGGCGCCGCCGCCCCCGCGTGCCCGGCACGCTCTTCTGGGGCGTCATCGCGCTGCTGGCGCTGGTGCGCATGCCGCTCGACCTGACCCGCGCCTACGAGCCGGGCGCCGTCATCGCCCTGGTCGGCCCGCTGCCGGTGACCGAGAGCCAGGTCACCAGCGCGGCCGCCCTGCTCTTCTCCCTGCTCATGATCCTGCGGCTGCGCCGCCACCCGCGTCCCGTCCCGGACCCCGGCCCCGGCGCGCCGTGAGCGACCCGGCGGGGCTGGCGACGCTGGTCCGCGCCGCGCGGGAGCGGGCGCGGGAGCTGGAGGAGTTCGCGCTGCCGCAGCGCTGCCCCGGCTGCGGCGCGCCCGCCCCGGCCGCGCGGCTGCTGTGCGACGGCTGCTGGGAACGGGTCCCGGCGCTGTCCTTCCCGGTGTGCGCCCGCTGCCTGGCACGGGGCGCCGAGCCGGTCGGGTGCCGCCGGCACCCCGGCTCGCGCGTCTGGCCCGCGCTCGTCTACGATGAGCGGGCGGCGCTGCTGGTGCACGCCCTCAAGTTCGGCCAGCGGCCGGGCCTGGCGGCGGAGCTGGGCGCGCGGCTGGCGCGCGCCGTGCCG
>CAZSQE010000098.1:0-6972 GCA_964608905.1 uncultured bacterium
ACCACTCGAGCGGGAAGGCCCCGGCGCCCGCGCCGCCCCCCGCCGCGGGGGACGGCGCTCCGCCGGGAGCCCGCTCGGACGCGCCTCCTGCGCTCCGCTCCACCTCGTCCTGCCTCCCGGGGCCCCGGTCGCTAGGGCTGGGTCCAGACCAGCTTCGGTTCGCGGCTCGCCCGCGCCTCGTCGAGCCGGCGGACCGGCGTCGAGTGCGGCGCGTCGTGCAGCAACTGCGGCTCCTCGGCGGCCTCGCGCGCGATGCGTTCCATGGTGGAGGCGAAGTGGTCGAGGCGGTCGAACGTCTCCGTCTCGGTGGGCTCGATCATCAGGGCCTCCTCGACGATGAGCGGAAAGTACACCGTCGGGGCGTGCACGCCGAAGTCGAGCAGACGCTTGGCCACGTCGAGCGTCTTGATGCCGTGCTGGCGCAGGCCCCGGCCCGACAGCACGAACTCGTGCATGCAGTGGCGCGAGTGCGGCAGGTCGTACACTCTCGCCAGCCGGCGCATCAGGTAGTTGGCGTTCAGGATGGCGGCGCGGCTCACCTCCGCCAGCCCGGCCGGCCCGAGCGTCAGGATGTAGGTCAGCGCCCGGACCAGCACGCCGAAGTTGCCGTTGAACGAGTGCACCCGCCCGATGGACCGCGGCCGCTCCCAGTCCAGGCGCATCCGGCCGTCCGGACCCCGCACGGCCACCGGCGCCGGCAGGAAGGGCTCGAGGTGCTTCGCCACCGCCACCGGCCCGCCACCCGGCCCGCCGCCGCCGTGGGGCGTGGCGAACGTCTTGTGCACGTTGATGTGCATGACGTCGAAGCCGAGGTCCCCGGGCCGCACCCGGCCGACCAGCGCGTTCAGGTTGGCGCCGTCCATGTAGCACTGCGCCCCGGCCGCGTGCGCCAGGCGGGTCACCTCCCGCACGTGCGGCTCGAACAGGCCCAGCGTGTTGGGCACGGTCAGCATCACCGCGGCGGTGCGGTCGTCCAGCGCCGCCCCGAGCGCCGCGACGTCCACGGTGGCGTCGGCCGCCGAGGGGATGACCACGGTCTCGTAGCCGGCGAGGTTCACCGTCGCCGGGTTCGTGCCGTGCGCCGAGTCGGGCACGATCACCCGCCGGCGCTTCTCCCCCTCGCCGCGCGAACGGTGCCAGGCGCGGATGAGCAGGATGCCGGTCAGCTCGCCGTGCGCCCCGGCCGCCGGCTGCGTCGTGACCGCGGCGAAGCCGGTGATGGCCGCGAGCAGGTCCTGCACCTCCGCCAGCACCCGCAGGCAACCCTGGGTGGCGTCGTCGCCGGCCAGGGGGTGCGAGCCGCCGAAGCCCGGCAGGGCCGCCATCTCCTCGTCGATGCGCGGGTTGTGCTTCATCGTGCACGACCCCAGCGGGTAGAAGCCGCGGTCCACGTGGTGGTTGAGGGTGGACAGTTCGATGAAGTGCCGCACCACCTCGGGCTCGCTCGCCTGCGGCAGCCGCAGCTCGGCCCGCAGGGGCACGCCCGGGAGCAGCTCGGGCAGCGGCTTCATCGGCACGTCGCAGGCGGGCAGCGCCGGACCGCGGTGGCCCGGGCCGCCCTGCTCGATCAGCAGTCGACGGGGCATGTTCATCGCGCACCTCCCGCCCGCCGCAGGGTCTCGGCCCAGCGGTCGATCTCCTCGGCCGAGCGCAACTCCGTCACCGCCACCAGCAGCCGGTCCTTCCACTCCGGCCGGAAGCGCCCGAGGTTGATGCCGGGCCGCACGCCCATGCCGACCCCGGCCTCGATGACCCGCCGGGCCGGCACCGGGCAGTCGAGCACGAACTCGCGGACGAACGGCGCGGCGTGCGCGAGCCGGTAGCCGGGTACCGCCGCCGCCAGCCGCGCGGCGTGGTGGCTCTTCTGCACGCACAGCTCCGCCACCTCGCGCATCCCCTCGCGGCCCAGCAGCCCCATGTGGATGGTGGCGCGCAGGGCGATCAGCCCCTGGTTGGTGCAGATGTTGGAGGTGGCCTTCTCGCGCCGGATGTGCTGCTCGCGCGTCTGGAGCGTCAGCACGAACCCGCGCTTCCCGTCCCGGTCGACCGTCTCGGCGACCAGGCGGCCCGGCAGGGCGCGCAGCAGCGAGCGCCGCGCGGCGAAGTAGCCGAGCAGCGGGCCGCCGAAGGACATCGGGCTGCCCAGGCTCTGGGCCTCGCCCACCACCAGGTCGGCCCCGGTGCGTCCGGGCGGCTCCAGCAGCGCCAGGGCGACCGGGTCGCAGACCGCGATCGCCAGCGCCCCGGCGGCGTGCGCCGCCTCGTGCAGGGCCGCCGCGGGCTCGACCAGGCCGAAGAAGTTGGGTTGCTGGTACACCAGGCAGGCGGCGTCGCTCCCCAGCGCGTCCTGCAGGGCCGCCAGCGGGGCCAGCCCGTCCGTCCCCTCGACCGCCGTGACCTCGGCCGGGTCGAGGTAGGTGCGCAGCACCGCCAGGGTGTGCGGATGCAGCATGCCGGCGACCACCACCCGCCGCCGGCCGGTCTGCCGCCGCGCCAGCAGGGCGGCCTCCGCCGTGGCCGTCGCCCCGTCGTACATCGAGGCATTGGCCACGTCGCAGCCCGTCAGCTCGGCGATCATGCTCTGGAACTCGAAGATGGCCGTCAGCGTGCCCTGTGCCACCTCCGGCTGGTACGGCGTGTACGCCGTCAGGAACTCCGCGCGCCCCGCCAGCGTGTCCACGGCCGCCGGGATCCAGTGCTCGTAGATCCCGCCGCCCAGGAACGAGGCCGCGCCGCGCGCGTGGTTCTCCTCCGCCCAGCCGCCCAGCATCCGGCGCAGCTCGATCTCGCTGAGCGGCCCGGGGATCGGCGGCGGCTCCGACAGGCGGACCTCCTCCGGCACCTCGCCGAGGAGCTCCTCGAAGCGCTCCACGCCGATCTCCCGGAGCATCCGCTGCTCCTCCTCGCGCGTCAGGCCGACGAAGCTCATGCGTGGTGCTCCTCGACGTGCTTCTCGTACTCGGCGCTCGACATCAGCTTCGCGAGCTCCGCGTCGTCGGCGGGCCGCAGGCGCACGATCCAGCCCTCGCCGAACGGGTCCTGGTTCACGAGCGCCGGGTTGTCGGCCAGCGCGTCGTTGCGCTCGACCACCTCGCCCGAGACGGGCGGGAACAGGTCGCTCACGGTCTTCACCGCCTCGATCACGCCGAAGGCCTTGCCGGCCTCCAGCTTCGCGCCCGGCGCCGGCATCTCGACGAGCACCACGTCGCCGAGCTGGTCGGTCGCGAACGACGTGACGCCGATGGTGACGATGCCCTTCTCGAGCCGGGCCCACTCGTGGGTGGCGGTGTAGCGGACGTCATCGGGGAAGGCCAAGGCATCCTCCTCACGAACGGCGCGAGCCCCGCGTCCAGAACGGCCGCGGAGCGATGCGCGCATTGAGACGCGTCCCGCCGGCCAGCACCTCGAGGGCGCCGCCCGGGCGGTCCAGTGTGCTTTCGACGTAGCCCATGCCGATCGGGCGCTCGAGGCTCGGGCTGAAGGTCCCGCTGGTCACGTGGCCCGCCGTCCGCGCGCCCGACTCGATCGCCATGCCGTGCCGGGGCACCCGCCGCCCCTCCAGGTCGAACCCGACCAGGCGGCGGCTCAGCCCCTGCTCCTTCTGCCGCAGCAGCGCCTCGCGGCCGTTGAACTCCGGCTTCTTCAGCTTGACCGTCCAGCCGATGCCGGCCTCGAGCGGCGTGGTGGTCTCGTCGATGTCGTTCCCGTACAGCATGTAGCCCATCTCGAGCCGCAGGGTGTCCCGCGCCGCCAGCCCCACCGGCTCCAGCCCGTGCGGCCGGCCGGCCGCCATCAGCCGCTCCCAGACCTGCGCGGCGTGCCGGGGCGCGAAGTACAGCTCGAAGCCGTCCTCGCCGGTGTAGCCCGTGCGCGAGATGACGGCCGGAGCCCCGAACGCCTCCCCCTCCAGCAGGCGGTAGAAGCCCAGGTCGAGCGCCGCGGGGGTGACGTGGCCCTTGAGCACCCGCTCCGCCAGCGGCCCCTGCACCGCCAGCAGCGCCGTCTCGTCGCTGATGTCGCGGAACTCCACCCCGGCCGGCACCTGCGGCTTCAGCCAGGCGAGGTCCTTCGCGTTCGTGGCGCCGTTGACCACCAGCATCCAGCGCTCGGGCAGCCGGTAGACGAGCAGGTCGTCCACGATGCCCCCGTCCGGCTGGCACATCGCGGTGTAGATCGCCTGGCCGACCTCCATGCCGAGGACGTCGTTCGTGACCATGCGGTGGATGAACTCACCCGCGCCGGGGCCGGCGACGTGGTACTCCCCCATGTGGGTGATGTCGAAGACCCCGACCGCGTTGCGCACGCACTGGTGCTCGCGCACGTCGCCGGTGTAGCGCAGGGGCATCTCGAAGCCGGCGAACCCGACCAGCTTCGCCCCCAGCGCGCGGTGGAACTCGGTGAACGGGGTGGGCCTCACGCACTGCGGCGTCGACATGGAAAGCTCCTCGCGTAGGAACGGACCATCGCAAGGTACCCACTGCCCCGCAAGGGGTCAAGGCGCGACCGCGGCGCGCACGACGGCGGCGCGGCCGGGGTCTCCCCCGGCCGCGCCGCCGTTCACGTCCGACCCTAGCGGGTGACGACCAGCCTGTGGCTGAGCACCGTCCCCGGCGCCCGCAGGCGCACGAAGTAGATGCCCGCCGGGGCCGACCGGCCGTCGGCCACGCCGTTCCACAGGGCCTGGTGCCGCCCCGCGGAGACCGTGCCCTCGGCCAGGACGGCCACCCGCCGTCCCTGCATGTCGTACACGGCCAGCTCCACCGCGCCCTCGTGCGGCACGGCGAAGTCCACCCGCACCCGGCCCGAGGCCGGGTTCGGCACCGGCTGCCCCAGCGCGAACGCCGTGATCCGCTCGCCCGCCGTGGCCTGGATCGGGCCGAACGTCAGGCGCGTCCCCGCGTCCATCACCGACAGGCGGTACCAGTAGCTGGCGCCCTCCTCGGCCGTGGCGTCCACGGCGACGCTGACGCCCTCCTCGACCCGCACCGGCGCCTCCAGCACGATCCAGGGGCCCTCCACCGCCCCGGCCCGCTCCACGCGCACCGAGCCGAACGCGCCCGGATCGCTGAAGGCCCAGCGCAGCTCGATCCCGCCACCCACCGCCTCCGCCACGAACTCCGTCATCAGCGCCGGCACCACCGGCTCGACGATGGCGAAGAGCGCGTCGCTCACGTCCGCACCGACGTTGCCGGCCGCGTCGTGCGCCACCACCTTGAGCCAGCAGTCCTCGCTCGCCGGCAGGCTCACCGTCCACGGGTGGCTGCCGGAGTTCGCCACGCCGGACGCCAGCGTCTCGTACGTCCCGTTCGCCCCGTCCCGCGACAGGAGCAGGTCCACCGTGGTCACGCCCACGTTGTCCGTCGCCGTCCAGGTCAGGTTCACGGTCGCCCCGCCCACCAGCACCTCCCCGCCGTTCGGCCAGGTCACCGCCACCGCCGGGTCGGCCATGTCGCCGAGCCACATCTTCCCGTGGCCCCAGCTCGAGTTCCAGACCGCGCCCGTGTACATGTCGCTCAGGGCCCGGTCGCGGAGGAACTGCTTCACGAAGGACGGGCTCACCGCACCGTACTTCTGCATGATGAGCGCCGCGGCCCCCGCCACGTGCGGCGCGGCCATGCTCGTGCCCTGCATGACCTGGTGGTTCAGTCCATCGCCGATGAAGGTCGTGCCCGTGGTCGGGCAGGCGGGCGAGATGTCCTGCGTCAGGGTCGAGATGATGGCCGAGCCCGGCGCCGCGATGTCCGGCTTCGGGCGCTCGTCGCGGGTCGGCCCCGGGCTCGAGAACGGCGACAGGTTGCCCGGGTTCACCGCCCCGGTGAAGTTCAGGTAGAGGTTGTAGCAGTCGTACCAGTAGCGTCGGGTGGTCCACGACGCGGTGGTGATGACGGAGTCGGCGTTGCCGGGCTCTCCGGTCAGGTACGAGTTCGTGTTGTTCAGCGTGAACGTGGCGGTCAGGCTCGTCGTCGACACGTAGTAGCGCCACAGGTCCACCGCGGCGCTCGCGCCGATCGAGATCGGCGTCAGGTAGATGGTCCAGACGCCGCTGATGCTGCCCGTGCCCGCCCCGAGGCTCCGGAGCTCGATGTAGACCTCGCGGTCGTTGCGCGTGGTGAGCGACAGGCCGTTCTCGACGTAGACGCGCCCGTTCACCCCGGTGGTGTCGCCGGGATACGCCTTGTTGGCGCTGCCGAAGGGGATCGGCCCGATGATCCTGTTGCCCGGGGAGCGCAGCGTCACGTTGATGAGGTTGGGCGAGTTGTAGTAGCCGTCGATGGCCAGCGTGCGCCCGCTGGTGGCCCCGTTGGCCACCGTGAGCTTGATGCTGTCCGGCCCGGTCGGGACGACGACGCGGGCGTGGATGTTCGAGCCGCGGTCGTTGCCGGCGGACTTCGAGATGATGCGCCCCGGACCGCTCAGGGCGTCCAGCCCGCTCTCGAAGGCGCTCGAGCCGTCGTGCGGGCCGTAGTGGGAGCCCAGCGACAGGTTGACCGCGCAGTTCCTCCCGAGCGCGGTGGCACGCTGGAAGATGTAGTTCACGCCGTCGAGGATCGCGGTCGTCATGAACGTGGTCTTGACCATGGCCAGGTCGGCCCGAGGCGCCATGCCGGCGAAGCCGTACGCCGGGAAACCGTTGCCCGTCTGGCTGCCGTCGCCGCCGATGGTGCCCAGCACGTGCGTGCCGTGCCCGCTGACGTCCGTCTGGGTGCAGGTGTTGGCGTCGATCTGCGCGCTCGACCACTCGGTGCCGTAGCCGAAGCCCGCGGGCGGCGTGCCGGTGACCGTCTGGTCCCAGATGCTGACGAGGCGCGTGTTCCCGGCGGCGTCGTCGAAGTCGCCGTGCCCGTAGTCCACGCCGCTGTCCACGTCGCCGACCAGCACGCCGGCGCCGTTGAGCCCGGTGAACTCCGGACCGGCGCCGCGCAGCGCGGCGGCGTTGGTGGCCACGGTGCTGAGATCCATCTCCGGGACGCA
>CAZSQE010000099.1:0-6968 GCA_964608905.1 uncultured bacterium
GCTTCACCTACCCGGCCGCGCCGCGCCCGGGTAGGTGAAGCTCAGGCGCCGGAACTCGACCTCGCCGCGGCGGCCGCCGGGGCCGGCCTCCGGCGCGAGGCGCCCGCCGGAAGCGACCGGCGGCTCGTCGAGCACCTCGACGATGCGCCCCCAGGAGGCCATGCCGCGCTGGAAGATGTTGATGACCCAGCCCAGCGCCACCATCGGCCAGTTGAGCATGCCGATGTAGACGGTGAAGGCGACGAACTGGCCGAGCGAGATGCGCGACGCCACCACCTCGCGGCCGCCGAGGTAGAGCACGAGCAGCGCCGCCAGCCCGGAGAGGAAGCCGAGCAGCGGGAAGAACATCCCGGAGGTGCGGATGAGGCGGAGGTTGCGCTCGAGGTAGCCGCGGTTCAGCTCGGCGAAGTCGTCCAGCTCGCGCGCCTCGCGCGCGAACGCGCGCACCACCCGCACCCCGGCCAGGTTCTCCTGGGCGCGCGCCGAGAGCTTCGAGAAGTGCGCCTGGATCTCCTCGAAGCGGTCGTGGATGCGGTCGCCGAAGTACCAGACGGTGAGCGAGATGAGCGGCAGCGGGAGCAGCGCCAGCCCGGTGAGCTTCGGACTGATGGTCAGCATGAACCCCAGCGAGGCCAGCGCGGTGACGACGGTGTTGGCGAAGTACATCAACCCGGGGCCCAGCATCATGCGCACGGCGGCCAGGTCGTTCGTGGTGCGCGACATGAGGTCGCCGGTGCGCTCGCGCTGGAAGTAGGCGGCCGGCAGCCGCTCGAAGTGCGCGAACAGGTCGTTGCGCAGGTCGAACTCGACGTGGCGCGAGATGCCGATGACGACCCGGCGCATCCAGTACTTGAACACGCCCGCCACCAGGGCGATGCCGAACAGGATCAGGGCGTAACGCCCCAGCTTCGCGGCGGTCACGCCGCGGTAGAGGTCGTCCACCGCGTGCCGCAGCACCTGCGGCTGGGTCAGCGAGATGAGGTCGGTGAGCGCGACGCAGACGAGGCCGAGGACGAGGCCGGTCCGGTAGCGCTTCAGGTAGGGGAGGAGGCGCTGCCTCAGGTCGGCGATGGGACGCCCTCCTCGGGGCGGACGGCCGCGGGAGGGCGGGCTGCCGCCGCCCTCCCGCGGGAGCCAGCCCCGCGCGCGCGTCAGGGCGTCTTGAGCCCGCCCAGGAAGCCCTGCGCCCGGTTCAGCTTCGTCTGCTTGAACACCACGCCGACGTAGACCTGGTCGACGTGCGGCGCGTCGTGGGCGATGGCCGTGGACCACGAGCCGGCCATCAGGTCGAGCCGGTCGTCCACCCGGTAGAGCAGCATGGGGCCGGCGAGGTGCACGGTCCGCTCGGGGTAGAGGTCGCCGTGCGACAGCGTCGTCGAGCCGGCGAAGCGGCCGGCGACGAGGAGGTTGCGCGTCAGCCAGATCCCGAGGTCGGCCGAGCCCAGCAGCGGCACGCCCCAGCGCTCCTTGGCCTCGTCGATGACCGGGGCGTCGGGGTCGTCGGGGTTCGTCACGTGCTTGCCCTTGCCGGTGAGCGACAGGAAGCGGTAGCCGCCGCCGAGGCCGAGCTGCAGGAAGCCGGTCCTGGCGATGGGCGTGCCGTACTGCAGCGTCAGGGAGAACTGCTCGAGGCCGCCGTCGCGCAGCGGGTCGCCGAACACCGAGGAGGTGCGGTCGTAGCCGAGCGGCCCCTGCCAGTCGAACTCGGCGGCCAGCGCCGAGGCGCCCTGGTGCAGGCCGTAGCGGAAGCCCAGCCGCATGTCCTCGAGCCCGGTGCTGGTGCGGGTGCCGGTCTCGAAGCGCTGGGTGGCGCTCACGAACGGCGCGCTCATGAAGAAGCTCGCGCGCTTCTTCCAGCCCAGCTCGACGACCGCCCGGATCGAGCGCTCCTCCCACTTGCCGGGGAGGCCGACGCGGTCGCCGTCGTCGTCGTGGTAGCTGTCGGTGCTGAACAGGCCGCCGCGCAGCTCGGCGTAGTACTCGCCCGGGGCCGGCAGCCACGGCCCGGCCTGGGCGGAGCGGAAGGCAGTGGGGACCAGCAGCAGGGTCAGGATCAGGGCGGACGACGCGGCACGCGCGCTCATGGGCGGCGGTTTCCTCCGAGTTGGACGTGGTGATGACGACCGGTCCGGGGGACTGTAACCACGCGCCCGGGCCGGCGCAAGTGGGACGGAGGTGCGGGTGGGGGTGGCGGTCCTCGCCTCCGCCGGCTGGTGCCCGCGGGCGCCGGGCGAGCCCGGGCCGTCCCCAAGCACCGCGGCCACCCTCACGAGGAAGGTGGCCGCAGGAGGCGTCGAGAACGGCTCGACGCCGGTCACTCCATACTAGCGGTACAGGGCCTTCATGCGGCCCCAGCTCGTCGAGTGCGAGGGAACGACCGATCCCTGGTTGAGGTCCGCATTGTCCACGTGCATCTGGGACCTGCTGCCGACGACGGCTCCCGTGACGGCCTCGAACTGGATCGTCAGGAAGTCCGTGTTCGCCGGGGCCACGAACGAGCCCTGGTACGGGGTCCAGTTCTGCGGCCAGAAGGGCCCCATCAGCCCGGAGCCGCCGATGACGCCGCCCCCGGCCTGCTCCGCGAAGATGTTGACGAAGAACACGCCGCCGTTGGCCATCTCACCCATCTTCAGGTCGAACGAGTAGAAGACCGTCCCGGGAACCGCGCTGCCGGGCGCAGTCGACTGCTTCAGCACGAGGGCGAGAGCCTCATGCTGATTGGCCATGAACGCGTTGTGCGTCCCGGGCGCCGACGGGCCGTTGTCGGGCGACTGCACGAACACGTCGGAGGTGGCACTCTGGCCGAACACCAGCCAGCCGGTCAGATCGCCGGTCTCGAATCCTGGATTCGTCAGGAGATTCGCGGCGGATGCAGTCGTCGCGGTCACCGCGAGCAGCAATCCGGCGCATGCGGCACGCGTGAGCAGTTGTCTCATGGACATGTGTGTGCCTTCCTTTGAGGGGTATCGACCGATGCGAGTGGCCTGCGCTTGCGTGGCAACTGCCTTCTCCTCCCGCGCCTCCTCTCGAAGGGCCTCGACGCGCTCGAGGCGGCGGGTGTGCCCTGTGATCGCGTGACGCCACCGCCGACCTGGCGGTGGGACGCGCAGTCCCGGAGTCTCCGGTCGGGACCGACTCGGTCCCCTGACCGTGGTTCCGCGTGGACACGGGGGACCCGTGCGAGGGCTCCCGGTGGCGGTTCCCCGCACCCCGATCCGTCCCCTCACGGTCGGGGGCCATTATCCACTATGTTCGCTGTTAGAACAAAGTAGTTTCTCGCCCCTGCCCTTCTGCAGGCAGGGGCGGCGAACCCGGGGGCACGCGGCTTCCCCCGGGGTCCCGACGGCGAGGACCCCAGGGCCCCGGAAGGTCAGCGGAAGCGCTTGTGAAACAAAGCGTTCCGCATCACCTCACCAGCACCGCGCGCCGGCTCTCCGCGCGCCCGCCCGCCGTCAGGCGCAGGTGGTAGACGCCGGCCCCGGCCGGGTGGCCGCGCTCGTCGCGCCCGTCCCAGCGGACCAGGTTCACGCCCGCCCGGCCGGCGCCGCGGAAGACGTTCACGCGCTTGCCGGTCACGTCGAAGACCTCGATCTCGTAGGGGCCCGCCGCGGCCAGGTCGAAGCGCAGTTCGGTCGTGGCGCGGAACGGGTTCGGCGCGCTGGTCAGCCGCACCGCGGCCGGGCCCGCCACCGGGTCGCCGACGCCGGCGACGGGTTCGCCGCCGTCGTAGTAGATGTCGTCCAGGGCGAAGGTGCAGCCGATGCCCTGCTCCTCCAGGATCGCGAGCGGATAGCTCAGCATCCGCATGTCGATGGCCGTGCCCCGCAACTCGCTCACCGGGATGGCCGCCTGGCCCCACTCGCCGTTGCGCACCAGCCCGTAGCGCGTCGTGTTGGCCGGGAAGCTGACCCAGTACTGGTTGCTCCAGGAGTCGATGACCCCGATCTTGAAGGTGACGTTGGCCGGGATCCTGATGCGGAACTTGAGGTGGCCGTCGGGGAAGGCGAACAGGTTCAGCGGCTGGAGGGACATGATGCCGGCCCCGAACCAACCCTTGCCGTTCGTCGTCCACGTCAGGCCGTTCGCCCCCTCGTAGGGCGGGATGTTGCCGGGCACCAGGGTGCCCTCCCAGACGTAGACCTTCGAGGTGACGTCCGTCACCAGCTCGCCGTCGGTCGGCGTCGTGTCGGTGAAGAGGCCGAAGGTGCCGCCCTGCGCGGTCGGGGGGCCGAGGTGGACCTCGCCCTGGCCCTTCCACCGGTAGACGCGGACGTAGTCCACGTACATCGTGGCCGGGAACGGCATCGTGACCGGCAGCCCGCCGCCGCCGAGCAACTGGGCGTCGGTGAAGGCCCCGCCGACGGCGAGGTTGATGATGAAGTAGAACGGCTCGCGGAACTCGTCCGACACCGAGTCGATGGCGAAGGGGGTGGCGAACAGGTCGCGCTCGACCCCGCCGTCCACCACCGTCTGGCGCAGGGAGTCCGCGGTCCAGTACAGCCGGTAGGTCAGGAAGCGGCCGGTCAGCGGGTTCGCGTAGTTGTAGTAGTAGCGGCAGTAGACGTCGGTCGGGTCCCAGGAGAGGCTGGCGGCGCCCGACGGGTTCTCGGGGGTGACGGCGCCGTCCGAGTAGTAGAGCGCGTTCGCCCCCGTGCACTGGTCGACGGTAGAGTTGTCGAGGCCGTTGCCGCCGTTGTGCGTGTCGTGCAGGTCGCGGTAGGCCTTCTTCATCCCCATCTCCATCATGTCGATCTCGCCGCAGCGGGGCCAGGCGTAGTTCGACGTGCCCAGCAGCCAGAAGGCCGGCCAGCCGCCGAGGTTCAGGCTGGGCACCCAGACGCGGGTCTCGATCATGCCGTAGCGCACGGAGACGAAGGACTTGCTCATCACCTTGCCCGACGTGTAGTTCAGCGGGTTGCCCCACTGGTCCACGATGCCCGGGCCGCTCTCCTGCCTGGCGACGATGCGCAGGGCGTTGTTGCCGGTCTCGCCGGGCACCGGCGCGATGTCCACGTTCGCGCCGAGGTAGTACTCCAGCTCCCCGTTGCCCCAGCCCCAGCTGCCGTTGCCGACGACCTCGATCCAGTTGGCCAGGTCGTCGAAGTCGTCCTCCCAGAGCAGGTCGCCGACCTGCGCGTGGGCCGGCCCGGCGGCGAGGGCGAGGGCGGTGATGGCGGCCAGGGTGACGAGGATCCTGCGCATGGTGTACCCCTGTGGGTTGGAGGGCGATGATGCCTGCGCCGAGTCTACCACCGTGGCCCGTCCGCCGCGCCGGGGGCCGGCGGGCCGCTGGAACGGCGCCGAACAAAGTGGCACTCTCGCCGCCGATGCCGGTCACCGTCATCGAATACGTGCGCGACGACGAGGGTGTGTGGACGCTGCCCCGTCCGCTGGTCGAGGCGCTGGCGCGCCGCTTCCCCGCGGTGCGCTTCGAGTCGCCCGCCGACCGCGCCGCCGCCGAGCGGCTCCTGCCCGGGGCGGAGGTCGTCTTCGGCGGGCTGGTGGACGCCGACAACTTCGCCCGCGCGCGCCGCCTGCGCTGGGTCCACGCGCCCGCCGCCGGCGTGGCCTCCCTGCTCTTCCCGGCGCTGGTCGGGAGCGATGTCGTGCTCACGAACGCGCGGGGGCTGCACGCGGTGTCCATGGCCGAGCACGCCCTGGGGCTCCTGCTGGCCTTCGCGCGCAAGCTGCACCTGGCGCGCGACCTGCAGCGCGCGCACCGCTGGGGGCAGGTCGCGCTGTGGACGGAGCCGCCGGCGTTCGGCCGGCTGGCCGGCGGCACGCTGGGCCTCGTCGGGCTCGGCGCGGTCGGCTCGGCGCTGGCGGCGCGGGCCGCGGCGCTGGGCCTGCGCGTGATCGCGGTGCGGCCGCACCCGCGGCCGGACCCGGCGCCGGCGCACGAGCAGTGGGGGCCGGAGCGGCTCGGCGAGCTGCTCGAGCGCGCCGACTGGGTGGTGCTGGCGGCGCCGCACACCGCGGCGACCCGCGGCCTGATCGGCGCGGCCGAGCTCGCCCGCATGAAGCCCGGCGCGGTCCTCGTGAACCTCGGCCGCGGCGCGCTGGTGGACGAGCCGGCGCTGGTCGCGGCGCTGCGGGAGGGACGCATCGCCGGCGCCGCGCTCGACGTGGTGCGCGGCGAGCCGCTCGAGGCGGCCAGCCCCCTGTGGGACCTGCCCAACGTGGTGATCACACCGCACGTCGCCGGGCTGGGCCCGGGACACTGGGAGGGCGCGGTCGAACAGTTCGCCGGGAACCTGCGCCGCTACCTGGCCGGCGAGCCGCTCGTCAACGTGGTGGACAAGCGCGCGGGCTACTGAGCGGCCGCTACAGCGTGGGGCGGGGGCGGTGCGCCACCAGCAGGACCGTCGGCGCGGCGGCCAGGTTCACGAAGCCGTGCTCGCGCCAGGCGCGGAAGTGGATGGCGTCGCCCTCGTCCAGCCGGTAGGTGGCCTCGTCCACGCGGGCCTCGGCCCGGCCGGAGAGCACCGTCGCCCACTCCTCGCCCTCGTGGCGGTGGCTCCGCACCGGCTCGGGGCCGGGGGGCAGGTGCACCAGGCGGGCCGAGAGCCCGGCCTCGTGCACCGGACCGGCCACCGGCTCGACGTGGGCGCGGCCCATCCCCAGGCGCAGCGCGGCGCGCGCCTCCGCGCGCAGCACCGCCACCTCGGGCAGCACGTGCGGCTCCACCAGGGCGGCCGGGGGCAGCCCCAGCGCGCGGGCGATGCGGCCGAGCGCGCCGACGGTGGGCGAGGCCCGGCCGCGCTCGATCTCCGAGACGTGCGTGGCGGAGATTCCGCCGCGCGACTCCAACTCCTTGAGGGTGAGCCCGTGGCCGACGCGCAGCGCCTTGATGCGGCGCCCCAACTCGTCCGCCGACGGCTCGCGCGGGCACAGGCCGGGCTCGCCGGCGACGCCGGCGGCGGGCTCGCCGGCGCCGCCGGCCGGCTCCTCCGGGCACGCCCGCGTGC
>CAZSQE010000100.1:0-6961 GCA_964608905.1 uncultured bacterium
GGTCCGTGGTGCCCGGAGCCCGCGCCGGCGCGTCCGTGGGCGCCTTGGCGGCGGTGGTGGACGGGCGTTTGCCTTGCCGGAGAGGAGTCCATAGTCTCCCGGGGTTACGCACCCACGAGCGCAGACCACCGGGAGGCAGACATGACGACCGTGAACGAGCCGGTAGCGATTCCGGGCGCGCCCCAGCCCACCCTGTCGGTGTGGAGCCGGGCGGTGGCCGTCTTCGCGCGCCCCGCCGAGGCCTGGATCGGCCTCGAGCGCCGGGCGCAGTGGTGGTTCCCGCTCCTCGTCGCCGTGCTGGTCTCCGTCGCCGGAACGCTCGTCGTCTACCAGCGGGCGATCGTGCCGAGTCAGCTCGAGCAGTTCGAGCGGCAGGTGGAGGCCGGGCAGCTCCCGGCGGAGGCGATGGCCGGGATCGAGGAGCAGGTCGCCGGCCCGGTGTCGATGGGCTTCACCCTGGGGGCCATCGTCGTCGCGGTACCGGTCATGACCTGCGTCTTCGCGCTCCTGCCCTGGATCAGCGCGGGCTTCCTGCTCGGGCGCCGCTTCCGCTACCGGGACGCCTTCGCCGTCACCGCCTGGGCGGGGCTGGTGGCGATCCCGGCCCAGATCCTGAGCTACCTGCTGGGCTGGATCAACGAGAGCATGTCGGGGGTGCACACCGGCTTCGGGGTGCTCCTGCCGGTGGAGGACCCGCCCTCGAAGCTCATGGCGGGGCTGGGCGTCTTCCTCGACCAGGGCATCGGGCCGCTCGCCCTCTGGTACGTGCTGGTCGTGGCCCTGGGGGCCGCCGCGGTGACGGGCGGCGACCGGCGGCGGGTCATCGTCACGGTGGGGGCGGTGTGGCTGGTCGTCATGGCCGTCGTCTCGGTCGTGGTCGGGCTGGTGGCCCCCGGGGCCTGAACCGGCGGCGCCTGCAACCCCGGGGCCCGGCGTCCGTAGAACTCACCAGGCGCATCCGCGTCGGCGGGCGCCGTCCACGGAGGATACGCATGAACGGAAGGGGCCGGACCATCGCCTGCATCGCCCTCGGGGCCGGGCTCGGGCTCGCGGGGAGCGCGACGGCGCAGGCGCCGCTCACCGCGGACCGCGCGGTCGCGCTGGCGCTCGCGCAGAACAGCCAGGTCATCGGCGCCAACGCCGACGTGCTGGGCGCCCGCGGCACCGCGCTGGGCGCCTGGTCGGCGGTCCTGCCGTCCGTGTCGGCGTCGCTGACGCGCAGCGGGTCGCAGATCCGCGACCAGCGGGGCTCGACGGTGGTGGGCGGACAGTTCACCGTGCCGACCACGACGCCGGAATACACCTCCTACTCCACCACCCCGGAGCTGAGCGGGGTGTGGCCGGTGCTCAACCTCTCGGCGCTGGCGAACGTGGCCTCGGCGCGGGCCGGGCTGCACGGCGCGCGCTGGCAGCGCGAGGTGACGCGCAGCCTGGTGGCGCTCCAGGCGCGCCAGCGGTTCTACGAGGTGGTCAAGGCGGTCAAGCTGGTCGAGGTCAACGGGAACGCGCTCCGGCTCGCGCGCGACAACGAGCGGCGCGTCCGCGTGCTGTTCGAGGTGGGCTCGGTCTCGCGCAGCGACGTGCTCAAGTCGCAGGTGCTGACGGCACAGAGCCAGCTCGACTCGATCGGCGCGGCGCAGGCCCTGCTGGCGCAGCGCAACGCGCTGGCCAGCTTCATCGGCGTCGCGGAGGCGCGCCTCGGCGAGGTGGACACCACGCTGGCGGCGGCGCCGGTCGCGTACGACGAGGCGGCGGTGCTGCGCGAGGCGGAGGAGAGCCGGCCCGACCTCAAGGCGGCGCGGGCGGCGCTGCGCTCGGCGCGCGCGGCGGTGTGGTCGGCGCGGCTGGCCTGGCTGCCGTACGTCACGCTGGGCGGGAGCGCGGTGTACGACCCGTTCAGCGACACGAAGACCTTCAACGCCGAGGGCATCCCCACCAGCGCGCACTCGGAGTACGACCGGCGGGTGGGCGGCACGGTGGCTCTCAACTGGGACTTCCTCGACCCGCTGGCGAAGGGCGCGACCGCGGCCGGCGCGCGGGCGCGGCTGCTGCGGGCGCAGAGCCAGTACGACGTGCTGCGCCGCGACCTCGCCGGCGAGGTGCACGAGGCGACCCTGACCTACCAGCAGGCGCTGGCCAGCGAGCGGCTGGCGAGCACGGCGGTGGCCGCGGCGGCGGAGAACATGAAGCTCATCCAGCAGAAGTACAACGTGGGTTCGGCGACCATCCTGGACCTCATCGACGCGCAGGTGCAGTTGCAGCGCGCCGAGAGCCAGCTCGTGTCGGCGCTCGCGGGCATCCGCGTGGCCGAGGCGCGGCTGGACCAGGTGCGGGGCCGCGGCGTCTGACCACGACAAGACACGGGAAGGAGTGGCGTCCGTGAAGCGCAAGAGATGGCTGTGGATCGGCCTGGGTGCCCTGGGGGTGGTGGTGGTCGGGCTGCTCGTCGGCCTGAACGTGGCGCGGGGCAAGGGCGGGCGGGTGGAGGCGGTGCAGCTGGCACGGGTGCGCCAGGAGGACATCACCTCGCGCGTGCGGGCGCCGGGCAAGATCGAGGCGAAGACCCAGGTGAAGGTCAGCGCCGACATCATGGGCAAGATCGTCGTGCTGGCGGTCAAGGAGGGCGACCCGGTGCGCCGCGGTCAGCTCATGCTGCAGCTCGACGACCGGCAGTACCGCGCCTACCACGACCAGGCGACCGCGACGGCGGGGAGCGCGCGGGCGCGCCTCCGCGAGGCGGAGCAGGCGCTGCGCGCGGGCGAGGCGACGTACCGCCGGCAGGAGGCCCTGTTCGCGCAGAAGCTGCTCTCGGACGCGGAATGGGACCAGGCCACCTCGACCATCGAGACGGTGCGGGCCGCGGCGCAGACGGCGCGCCAGGAGGTGGCACGGGCCGACGCGGCCGTGGCCGCCGCCGCCGACAACCTGCGCAAGACGCGGTTCGAGGCGCCGTTCGACGGCGTGGTGAGCGCCCTGAACGTGGAGGCCGGCGAGAACGTCATCACCGGCACCATGAACAACCCGGGCACGGAGATCCTCGTGGTCTCCGACCTGTCGCGGATGCTGGTCCGCGCCGACGTGGACGAGACGGACGTGGTGGAGATGCGGGTCGGGCAGAAGGCGCGCATCTTCGTCGACGCGCTGCCCGACACCTCGTTCGCGGGCACGGTCACGGAGATCGGCAACACGGCGAAGCGCTCGCTCACCTCGGCGGTCGAGGGGCAGACGAACTTCGAGATCAAGGTCGTCTTCGAGGACGACGTGCCGGCGGCGCGCCCGGGCATGAACGCCGACGTGGAGGTCGAGACCGCGACGCACGCGAAGACCCTGGGGGTGCCGATCCAGGCGGTGGTGGTGCGGACGCAGAGCGACCTGGACCGCGCCGCGAAGAAGCCGGGCGTCCGGTCCCGGCCGGCGCGGAAGTCGAAGAGCCTGGACCTGGCGGCCGACGAGGACACGGTGGGCCGCAAGGAGAAGGAGATCACCGGGGTCTTCGTGGTGGGCAAGGAGAACACCGCGCGCTTCGTGCCGGTGCGCACGGGCATCGCCGGCGAGTCCTCCATCGAGCTCATCGGCGAGGTGAAGGCCGGCGACCTGGTGGTGGCGGGTCCGTACAAGGCCCTGCGCGACCTCAAGCCCGGCGCGCGCGTGAAGCGCGAGGCCGCGGGCGCGAAGGGACGGAAGTGAGGCGCGGATGCTGATCTCCATCCGCGACCTGTACCGCGTCTACCAGGTGGGCACCGAGGAGGTGCACGCCCTGGACGGGGTGAGCCTGGACATCGCGCCGAACGAGTACCTGGCCATCATGGGCCCGTCGGGGTCGGGGAAGTCCACGCTGATGAACATCCTCGGGTGCCTCGACACGCCCACGAAGGGATCGTACCGGTTCAAGGACCGCGAGATCGCGGCGCTGCCCGACGACGAACTGGCGCGGATCCGCAACCGGGAGATCGGCTTCGTCTTCCAGACGTTCAACCTGCTGCCGCGGGCCGACGCGCTGCACAACGTCGAGCTGCCGCTCGTGTACGCCGGCTGCCGGCACGAGGAGCGGCGGCGGCGCGCCCGCGAGGCGCTGGAGCTGGTGGGGCTGGGCGACCGGGTGAAGCACCGGCCGAACGAGCTGTCCGGCGGACAGCGCCAGCGCGTGGCCATCGCCCGGGCGCTCGTCAACCAGCCGAGCATCATCCTGGCCGACGAGCCCACCGGCAACCTCGACACGACGACCGGCGGGGAGATCATGGCGGCATTCGGCCGCATCTGGGAGCAGGGCAACACGGTCATCCTCGTGACGCACGAGGCGGACGTCGCCGCGCACGCGCACCGGGTGGTCCGCATGCGCGACGGGCGCATCGAGAGCGACCTGCCCAGCCCCGGCCGGGTCCCGGCGGCGGCCGCGAAGGGCGCATGAACCTGCGCGAGAGCATCGGCATCGCCCTGGCGGCGCTGCGGGCCAACAAGCTGCGCTCGTTCCTCACGCTGCTCGGCACCATCATCGGCGTGGGGGCGGTGATCTTCGTGCTCTCGGTGGTGGAGGGGCTGAACCGCTACGTGTCCGACAAGATGCTGGGCGTGGGCTCGAACGTGCTGTGGGTGGACAAGTTCGGGGCGGCGATGACCCACGACGACTACCTGGACGCCCTGCAGCGCCCCGACATCACGCTCGACGACATCGACGCGCTGCGGGCGGGCGTGCCGCACGCCTCGATGGTGGTGGCGGCGGGGGACGCGGTCGTGCCGGTGCGGCACCGCGACAAGCTGGTGCGGGGCGTGCGCCTGGCGGGGCGCGGGCCCGGCTACGACGTGGTCGAGGACCTGGCCATCGACCGGGGCCGGCACCTGAGCGAGCTGGACGACCGGCGTCGCCGCCCGGTGTGCGTCCTCGGGCCGGAGACGGCGGAGGAGGCCTTCCCGGGGAGCGACCCGGTGGGCCGGACGGTGCGGCTCGGCGACCAGGCCTTCGAGGTCGTCGGGGTCACCAAGCCGAAGGGCAAGATGTTCGGCCAGTCGCAGGACCGCTTCGTCACCGTGCCGGTGCGCACCTTCCAGAAGTACTGGACCTCGCGCTACAGCTACTACGCCTACGTGAAGAGCGTGGACCAGGCTTCGATGCCGCTGGCCGAGCAGGAGGCGCGCAACGTCATGCGGGCGCGCCGCCACCTCACCCCGGGGCGGCCCGACAACTTCGGCATCACGCTGCCGGACACCTTCATGGAGCTGTACCGGCAGATCACCGGCGGCGTGTTCGCGCTCACGGTCGGGGTCGCGGTGATCGCGCTGCTGGTGGGCGGCATCGTCATCATGAACATCATGCTGGTCTCGGTCACCGAGCGCACCCGCGAGATCGGCGTGCGCAAGGCGCTCGGGGCGCGGCGCCGCGACATCCTCACCCAGTTCCTGGTCGAGGCGGCCACCGTGTCGCTCTCCGGCGGGCTGGTGGGGGTGACGGCCGGGGTGCTGTTCGCGCTGCTGGCGAGCCTGCTGGCCCACCTGCCGGCGGCGGTGAGCGTCCCGTCGCTCTTCCTGGGCGTGGGGATGTCCTGCGTGGTCGGCGTGTTCTTCGGCGCTTACCCGGCCTGGCGCGCGTCGCGCCTCGATCCGATCGAGGCGCTGCGCCATGAGTGAGCGATGACGCGCGGTCTCTGGGGTGACGTGGTGCGGATGGCGGTGGCGGCCCTGCACGCCAATCGCCTGCGCTCGGCGCTGGCGCTGCTGGGCATCATCATCGGCGTGACCACCGTGATCGGCATGGTGGCGCTGGTGAACGGGTTCCAGCGCTCGGTGGAGCGGAGCATCCGCTCGACCGGCTCGAACACGATCTACATCCACCGCATCCGCCCGGGCGTCAGGGTGGGCGGCCACGACGTCCCGGACAGCCTGAAGCAGCGCAAGGCCTTCACCGTCGAGGACGGCGAGGCGATCCGCGCCCAGGCGCCCGCGGTGCGGGCGGTCACGGCGATCAAGTACGACAACGTCGGGCTCAGGCTGAGCCGGGACGGCCGGGTCACGCGCACGACCGACGTCTACGGGGCCGACGAGGACTACCTCACCGTGCACGGCTTCGAGGTCGGCCGCGGCCGCTACTTCACCGCCCAGGAGGTGCAGCGCCGCGCCAGCGTCGTCGTGCTCGGCCCGAGCGTCAGCGAGGCGCTGTTCAAGAACCGCAACCCCGTCGGCGAGACGGTGCGCATCGGCGCCATCTCCTTCGAGGTGATCGGCGAGTACACCGCCAAGGGCAAGCTGCTCGGGCAGGACCTCGACAACGCCGCCGCCATGCCCTTCACCACCATGGACAAGTACTTCGCCGCCCCGGCCGACGCCCCGCCGTGGGTCCCGCGGCGCGGCGAGGTCTTCCTGCACGCCATCGCCGTCTCGCCGGAGCGCAGCGACGAGGCGCAGCGCCAGATCATCGAGATCCTGCGCGTCCGGCGCGGCCTCGCCAGCAACAAGCCGAACAACTTCGCCGTCTTCACCGACGAGGTGTTCGTCTCCCTGTACCGGCAGATCACCGGGGCCGTGGTCATGGTGATGATCCTGATCTCCGGGGTGTCGCTGCTGGTGGGCGGCATCGGAGTGATGAACATCATGCTGGTGGCGGTCACCGAGCGCACCCACGAGATCGGCATCCGCAAGGCGCTCGGGGCGCCGCGCGCCGCCATCCTCACGCAGTTCCTGGTGGAGGCGGTGCTGCTCACCGCGGGCGGCGGGGCGCTGGGCGTGGCGCTGGGCTGGGCGATCGCCGCCACGGTCAAGGCGCTCAGCCCGCTGCCCACGTACGTCTCGCCCTGGTCGGTCGTGCTCGGGCTGGCGTTCTCCGCGACGGTGGGCGTGTTCTTCGGGCTGTACCCGGCGATGCGCGCCGCGCGCCTCGACCCGGTCGAGGCGCTGCGCTACGAGTGAGCGCGTCCCGGCGCGCCGCGGCGGCCCCTGCTAGAATGCGGGCATGAGCCCGCGTCCCCGCCCG
>CAZSQE010000101.1:0-6935 GCA_964608905.1 uncultured bacterium
CTACACCAACGACCGCTTCGCCGAGGCCGCGCTCCGGCTCGAGCGCGACCCCGCGCGGGCGAACCGCGACGCGCGGCCCGCCTGCTACCAGGCGACGATGGCGTGGTGGCTGTCGCGCCACGTTCCGCGGCTGGCCGCGCTCGAGTGGCCGGAGGTCCGCGCCCGCGACGTCGTCCGCGCCCCCGCCGCCTGGGCCGGGCTGGTCGCGCTGCTGGCCGGCCTCGCGCTGGCGCGCCGGCGCGGGCGGGCGCGCCGCGCGCTCTACGCGGGCGTGGCCGGCTTCGCCGGCATGCTGCTCGAGTCCGTGCTGCTGCTGCACTACCAGACCCGCTCGGGCGTGCTCTACCAGGACCTCGGCCTGCTGCTCATGGCCTTCATGGCCGGGCTGGCCCTCGGCGCCTGGGGCTTCGCGCGGACGGATGGGCGCGGCGGCCGGCTCGTGCCCGTCGTCCTCGCCGCGCTGGCCGGGGCGACCGCGCTGCTGGTCCACCTCGGGACGGGCGGCGGGCTCGCCGTCGTGGCGATGCTGCTCGCCGCCACCGGCGCGCTGGTGGCCGCGGCCTTCGCCTGGGCCGTGCGCGGCTGCGCCGCGGCGACCGGCGAGGTCACCGGCCCGGTCTATGCCGCCGACGTCGCCGGCGGCTGCCTCGCCTCGCTCATCGCCGGCCTGCTGGTCATCCCGATGCTCGGCCTGCCCGCCGCCGCCGTGCTGGCCGCCGCGGCGGCGCTCGTCGCGCTCGTGGTGGCCTGACGGGCATGACGCCGCCCGCGGGGGGCCCCGGCGCGACGGCGCTGCTGGCGCTCGGCACGGGTGCGCTGCTCTTCCTGCTCGCCGCGCTCGCCGGCCTCGTCTTCCTCGCGGAGCGCGAGCGGCGGGCGGCGGCCGTCGCCTTCGCCCTCGCCGTGCTCCTGCCGTCGCCCTACGCCGCCGCCGCCCTGCTCGAGTTCCCCGGCCGCCCGGTCGCGCTCGTCGCGCTGCTCGTCCTCCCCGCGCTCGTCGCGCTCGCGCTGCTCGTCCCCACGGGACGGCCCCGGCCGCCGGAGGAGGGTGGGCCGCCGGCGCGCTTCGACGAGCGCGACGTCCTGTTCTCGCGCGCCCGGCTGGAGCCGGGCACGCCCCGCTTCGAGGAGTACTACCGCACCCGCCCGGGGAACCGCGCGGCGGACGACGCCTTCCGCGCCCGCCCGGGCCTGCTGGCCCGCGGCACCCGCGCCTGGCACCCGCTCGCCTTCCCCGCGGCCGACGCGAGCTTCGCCACCATCGAGCGGCTGCGTCCCTTCGTGGACGGCGCCGTCGCGCCGTCGCCGCTGCCCGTGGACCCGGCGGAGGCGACGCGCTTCCTCCGGGGGTGGGGCCGCAAGCTGGGCGCCGTGGCCGTGGGCGTGGCGGAGCTGCGCGAGCACCACCTCTACTCGGTCGCGGGCCGGGGCGACGACTACGGGTCGCCGGTCGTCCTGCCGCACCGCTTCGCCGTCGCCCTCGCCGTCGAGATGGACCGGACGATGCTGGACAGCGCCCCGCTGGCTCCCACCGTGATGGAATCGGCGCAGCAGTACGTGGCCTCCGGCGTGATGGCCGTCCAGCTGGCGGAGCTCATCCGCGGCCTCGGCTACCCGGCGCGGGCGCACATCGACGGCGCCTACCGGGTGGTGGCCCCGCTGGTGGCGCGCGACGCCGGCCTCGGCGAGATCGGCCGCATGGGGCTGCTCATGACGCCCGGCCTGGGCCCGCGCGTGCGCCTCGCCGTGGTCACCACCGACCTGCCGCTCGCGCCCACCCCGCGGCGGCCGGACGGCTCGGTGCTCGACGTCTGCGCGCGCTGCCGCAAGTGCGCCGACGCCTGCCCGGCCCGCGCCATCCCCTTCGGCCCGCCGCGCGAGGCGGCCGGCGCGGTGCGCTGGCGGATCGACGCGGAGGCCTGCTACACGCTGTGGTGCGGCATCGGCACCGACTGTGGCCGCTGCGTGTCGGTGTGCCCCTACTCGCACCCGCGGGGCCCGCTGCACGACGCGGTGCGCGCCGGGCTGCGCCGCTCGGCGCTCTTCCGCCGCGCCGCCCTGTGGGCCGACGACCTCTTCTACGGCCGCCGGCCGCGGCCCAAGCCGGTCCCCGCATGGCTGCGCACGGGCGGGAGCGCCCCCGCGCGCCTGGACGTCCGCATCCCGAAGCGACCCTGAGCGGCGGCGCGCCCGGGGGCGCGGCCCGCGTGGTCCCGGCGTGGTCCCGGATGCTATGCTCGCGCGGCTTCGCGCCGCATCCCGTCCGCCACGCCCGTCGCACCGCGCCTGCCGGAGGTCCCATGGCCGAGTCGGCCGAGAAGTTCCCCAAGGTGTTCTGGAGCGCCAACGTCACCGAGTTGTTCGAGCGCGCCGCCTACTACTCGATGGCGAGCTTCGTCGTCATCTACCTCGGCCAGCTCGGGCTGGGCAACTACTGGCCCTCGAACCTGAACGGCCTGCTCTGGAGCCTGGTCTACTTCCTGCCCATCCTCTCGGGCACCATCGCCGACCAGGTCGGCTTCCGCCGCTCGCTGCTGGTGGCCTTCGTGCTGCTGGCGGCCGGCTACACCCTGATGGGCGCCCCGGTCTGGTTCGGCGGCGCGCAGCTCTCGGCCACGGTCAGCCCGGACGTCACCGCCACGCCCGGCTCGGTCGGGCTGGTGGTGGCGGCCATCGTGCTCATCGCCATGGGCGGCTCGGTCATCAAGCCCTGCATCTCGGGCACCATGCAGAAGTCCGCCGGCGCCCGGGTCACGCTCGGCTTCGCCATCTTCTACATGGTCATCAACATCGGCTCGCTGGTCGGGCGCGGCGTGGCCTTCGTGGTGCGCACCGGCTCGAGCCTGCCGGTCATCCTCACCGTGGTCGGCATCTGCGCCGCGGCCGCCCTGGCCGTGATCCTGCTGGTGCAGCGCTCGGTGGACAGCGGCCCGAAGGAGGGACGGAAGAAGGCCCACCCGGCGTGGACGGCCCTGCCCTTCCCCTTCATCATCCTCGGCGCCGGCGTGGCCATCGCCCTGCTGCTGCGCGCGGTGCCGGCGGGCGAGAGCTCGGAGTCCAGCCTGTCGTCCATCTTCGCCGTCGCCGCCATCGCCGCGGTGGTGGCGTTCTTCGTCGTGCTCTTCTTCTACCGCGACGTCGAGACGCCGGGGGCGCCCGCGCGAGGCGCGGGCCCGGCTCCCGCCAAGCCGCGCCGCTCGCCCGGGCGCATCCTGCTCGACATGGTGCTGGTGCTGCGCAACGCGCGCTTCAGCATGTTCCTGCTGGTCATGAGCGGGTTCTGGTTCCTCTACAACCAGGTCTACAACGTGCTCCCGCTCTACACGAAGCGCGTGGTCGAGACGCACCCGGCCATGGACCTCTACACCGCCGCCAACCCGTTCGTCATCGTCGCCTTCCAGCTGCTCGTCACCTCGTTCTTCGGCCGGGTGCGGGCGGTGCGCTCGATCGTCATCGGCACGGTCATCATCGGCCTGGCGATGCTGCTGAACGTCGTCCCGATCTACGCGGCCGGCGGCGTGCGGGCGCTGGCGGCGCACTGGCTGCCGCTCGGCTCGGTGTTCATCATCTTCACCGTGGCGATGATCGCCTTCGGCGAGCTGTTCACGTCGGCGCGCATGTACGAGTACATCGGCGCGCTGGCGCCCAAGGGGCAGGAGGGCCTGTTCCTCGGCTACGCCAGCCTGCCGACGGCGGTGGGGGCGCTGGCCGGCGGCCCGGTGGGCGCGTTCCTCTTCAACGAGGTCATGGCCAGGGACGCAACCGTCCGCCCCGACGGCCTGCTCGAGCTGGTCCCCGCCAACAACGCGCTGGGCTGGGTCATCCTGATGGCCATCGGCTTTGCATCGGCGCTTGCGGTTTGGTTGTTCAACCGCTGGATCGAGAAGCACCCCGAGCCGGCCGTAGCAAGGGCCTAGCCAGCCGCGGCGCGGCGGTCGGAAGGGCGCCCGGACCCACCGGTCCGGGCGCCCTTCGCCCTGCCGGCCCAACTTTCCCATTGAGCGGCGGGCCCATCGGGTGGATGCTATGTCTCGTGGGCGCCTGCGGCGCTCGACAGCCTCACGGGCAGTCTTCCCCTACTCCCTGGAGGTACTGTGCTCCGTATCCGGAAGGGTCCCATCCTCGTCCTCGGCCTGCTCCTCACGACCGTCCTCGCGATCGTGGGCTGCGGCCGGCAGTCCTCCCTCGTCACCGCCCCGGTGTCGGACGACGGCCCCGGCGGCTTCGTCCTCAGGCTCTCCGATCCGGGCGTGCAGGCGGCCATCCGCGTGCAGGACAGCCACACGCCGCGGCTCATGACGACGCCGGGCGTGGTCGGCACGGCCATCACCGTCGACGCCAGCGGCCGGCCGGCCATCTTGGTCATGACCGAGACGTCGATGAGCGGTCGCCTGCCCAGGGAGCTGGACGGCTACACGGTCATCGAGGAGGTCACGGGCAAGATCAAGGCGTTGAAGACCACGACCACGGTCAGCCACACGGCGAAGCAGGTCCCGCCGATCCAGCTCGGCACCTCGGGCGGCTCGGTGATCGACCTGGCCAACGGCTACTGCTGCAGCGGCACGCTGGGCTCGCTGGTGCAGAAGGGCGGCGCGCAGTACATCCTGAGCAACAGCCACGTGCTGTGCGGCGACGTCGTCTCGGGCGGCAACGGCAAGTCGGCCGCTCTCGGCGACGACATCAACCAGCCGGGCCTCATCGACGCCAGCTGCAGCGCGGCCAACACGAACCTCGTCGCCGACCTCTCGTCGCTCTCGACCACCTATCCGCCGGCCTCCACGCCCAACGTGGATTGCGCCATCGCGCAGGTCCGCAGCGGCATGGTGCGCACGGACGGCGCCATCCTCGCGATCGGCACCATCTCGGCGAGCACGGTGGCGGCCTACGTCGGCCAGCCCGTGAAGAAGAGCGGTCGCACCACCGGCCTGACCCGCAACAAGGTCACGGCGCTCAACGCCACGATCAGCGTGGGGTACGAGACCGAGTGCGCCGGCACGGCCTACACCAAGACCTACACGGGCCAGATCGTCTGCGGCCGGAAGTTCATCAGCGGCGGCGACTCGGGCTCGCTCATGGTCGAGGACGTGACCACCAACCCGCGCGCGGTCGGCCTCCTGTTCGCCGGCAGCACCACGACGGCGATCGCCAACCCGATCGGCGCCGTGCTCAGCCAGCTGGGCGCGACGATGGTGGGGAACTGAGTCCACGCTGACGCAGCCCTCGTGAAGTCGCAGTCTCGCAACGAAGCGGGCGCCCGGCCACCGGCCGGGCGCCTCGCGTCGGAGCCCACGGCCGCCCCACCCCTCTTCCACCTCGTGAGACCGACCCCATGAGCCGACCCGTCCTGTTCACCGTCGTCTCGCTCTCCGGCGCCTCCGTGCTGGCACTCGAGATCCTCGGCACGCGCGTGCTCGGTCCGTACTACGGCGTGAGCCTGTTCCTGTGGTCGGCGCTCATCTCCGTGACCCTCGCCGCACTGGCCGTGGGCTACGCGCTGGGCGGCCGCTGGGCCGACCGGGGGCCGCGCGCCGGGCGGCTGGCGCTGGTGCTGGCCGTGGCCGGCGTGTGGGTCGTCGCCGTGCCCTGGCTGCGCGCCCCGCTGCTCGCGGTGAGCGGCGGCCTCGGCCTGCGCACCGCCGTGCTGGTCACCGCCACCCTGCTCTTCTTCCCCCCGCTGGCGCTGCTCGGCATGGTCTCGCCCTACGCCATCCGGCTGGCCACGCGACGGGTCGAGGAGGTCGGCCGCGTGGCCGGCGACCTGTTCGCCGTCTCGACCCTGGCCAGCGTGGCCGCCGCGCTGCTCACCGGGTTCGTGCTCATCCCGCAGCTCGGCGTGACCCGCCTGCTGCTGCTGGTCGGCGTCGTGCTGCTCGCGGCCGCCGCCCTGGCGCGCTTCGGCGGCGGCCGCGGCGCGGGGCTCGTGGCGCTGCTCGCCGCCGTCTCGGCGCTGGCGCTGCCGCGACTCGGCGCGCCGCCGGAGACCCCGGGCGTCCTCGCGGTGCGCGACACGCCCTACACCGAGCTGCGCGTGGTCGAGCACCGCGACCTGCGCTACCTGCTGCTCGACGGCGGCACGCACAGCTTCGTGCAGATCGAGGACAACGCCACCCGGCAGGCCTATGTCATGGTGACCGAGCTGGCGACCGAGTTGTTCGACCGGCCCGGCCGCGCGCTCATCGTCGGCCTGGGCGCCGGCTGCCTGGCGCGGCAGCTCGCGGTGGCCAGCTGGCGGGTGGACGCGGTCGAGATCGACCCGGAGGTCACACGGGCGGCGCGGGAGTTCTTCCGCTTCCAGCCGGAGTTCGCCGAGGTGCACCACGCCGACGGCCGCCGCTTCCTGCGCTCGACCGACCGCACCTGGGACCTCATCGTGCTCGACGCCTTCGGAAGCGGCTCGGTGCCGTTCCACCTGCTGACCGCCGAGGCCTTCGCCGAGGCGCGGGCGCGGCTCGCCCCGGGCGGCGTCATCGCCGTGAACCTCGAGGCCGTCGGCTGGCAGGAGCCGCTGGTGCGCGCCGCGGCCGCCACCCTGGGCACCAGTTTCGCGCACGTCACCGCCCTGCCCATCGCCGAGCCGCCGGACCAGCTCGGCAACGTCGTGCTGCTCGGCACCGACCGCGTGCCGGAGATCGCCGACGAGCGCCTCGGCGACCCGGTGGCCACGCTGCCCTACGAGCACGAGCACTGGCGGGTCGTGCAGCGGATGCACGCCTGGGCGAACCGCTTCACCCCCGCCGGCGGGCGCGTGCTGACCGACGACTGGAACCCCTCCGACCTGCGCTCGGAGGAGATCAACCTCGCCACGCGCCGCCGCACGCGCCTGGCGCTGCCGGCGGCCCTGCTGGGCGGCTGAGCCCCGGAACGCCGCGCGACGAACGGAGCGCCGTGGCCCGAGCGGGCCACGGCGCTCCGTCGTCCGGGGACGGCGCTCAGGC
>CAZSQE010000102.1:0-6927 GCA_964608905.1 uncultured bacterium
CCCCCGGGCCCTCGCCGCGCAGCGAGCCGAGGAACGCCTGCAGCTCCAGGGTGAGCGGCTCGCCCGCCGTCACCTCGACGCGCCGGCGCTCGATCGCGGCGGCGGCCGCCGCCAGCGGCCCGGCCTCGGCCAGCACCGCGTGCAGCCGCGCCGCGTCCACGTGCAGCAGGTCGCAGGTCCTCTCGAAGAGGTCCACCGAGAGGTAGGCGTCGCCCTGGAAGAAGCGGATGCGGCGCAGGCGCTCCTGCGACACGCGGCTGGCGGTGAGGTTGGCCACGCAGCCGTTGGCGAACTCGAGCCGCGCGTTGGCGATGTCCTCGTTCCCCGACAGCACCGCCACGCCCACCGCCGAGACCGAGACCGGCGTCTCCCCCACGACGTCGAGCACGGCGTCGATGTCGTGGATCATCAGGTCGAAGACCACGTCCACGTCGAGCGACCGGGGCTGGAACGCCGCCAGCCGGTGCGCCTCGATGAACTTGGGGCCGCTCACGTGCGGCCGCGCCGCCAGCAGCGCCGGGTTGAAGCGCTCGACCTGCCCGACCTGCAGCACGACGCGCGCCCGCCGCGCCGCCGCGATCATCGCGTCGGCCTCCGCCACCGTGACCGCCATCGGCTTCTCGACCAGCGCGTGCCGCCCCGCCGCCGCCGCGCGCTCGACCGCCCCGCGGTGCTCGACCGTCGGCACCGCGATGGACACCGCGTCGCAGGCGGCCAGCAGCGCGTCGGGGTCGGCGAACGCCGGGCAGCCGTAGCGCTCCGCCACCTCCCGGGCCCGCGCCGCGTCCCGGTCGTAGACGCCGGCCAGCGCCGCCTCGGGCAGCGCGTGGTAGACCCGGGCGTGCTTCTCGCCCCAGGCGCCGACCCCCCACACCCCGGCCCGGATCACGGCGCCTACCTCGTCAGGCCGCGCGCCGAGGTCTCGGCGAAGCGGGCCAGGTACTCGACCTCCGGCACCCCCGGCCACTGCCGCCGGATCTCCTCGACCGCCCGGGCCACCGTCAGGCCCTTGCGGAACAACTCGCGGTAGGCGCCGTCCAGCGCGTCGCAGGTCGCCGCCGCGAATCCGCGGCGCTCGAGGCCGATCCGGTTGAGCCCGCCCAGGCGCGGCGGGCTGCCGCCCGCCTTGATGAAGGGGGCCACGTCCTGGGTCACGCGCGAGCCGCCGCCCACCATGGCGTGGCGGCCGACGCGGGTGAACTGGTGCACCAGGGTGCCGCCCCCCAGGATCGCCCAGTCCTCGATCGTCACGTAGCCGGCGAGCTGCACCGCGTTCGCCATGATGACGTGGTCGCCGATGCGGCAGTTGTGCGCGACGTGCGCGTAGGCCATGAGCAGGCAGTGGCTGCCGACGTGCGTCGTGGCGCCCGGGTCGGTCGCGAGGTTGGCGGTCACGTACTCGCGGACCTCCGTGTGCCCGCCGACCTCGAGGTACGACTCCGCGCCCGCGTACTTGAGGTCCTGCGGGGCCGTGCCCAGCACGGCGCCGTGGTGCACGTGCGCGTCCGCCCCCACCCGCGTCCACCCCGTGACCAGGGCGTGGCTGTCCACCCGCACCCGGTCGCCCAGCGTCACGTGCGGCCCGACGACCGCCCCCGGGCCCACCACCACGTCCACGCCCAGCCGCGCCGCCGGGTCGACGAAGGCGCCGGGATGCACCCGCGGGCTCACTCCTCCCTCCGATCCACCACCGTCGCGACGAACTCGGCCTCGGCGACCAGCTGCCCGTCGACGTAGGCCTCGCCGCGCATCTTCGAGATGCGGTTCTTGAGCTTGAGCAGCGTCAGCCGGAAGCGCAGCTGGTCGCCCGGCGTCACCGGGCGCCGGAACTTCGCGCCGTCGATGCTCATGAAGTACATGAGCTTGTCGTTGGGGTTCTCGACCGAGTTGAGCAGCAGCAGCCCGCCGGTCTGGGCCATCGCCTCGAGGATCAGCACCGCCGGCATGATGGGGTGCCCGGGGAAGTGCCCCTGGAAGAACGGCTCGTTGATGGTGACGTTCTTGATGCCCTCGATGAAGTGCCCCTCCTCGAGCGCGGTGATGCGGTCCACCAGCAGGAAGGGATAGCGGTGCGGCAGGATGTCCATGATGGCGGTGACGTCCCACTCGTCCGGCGGCCCGCCGGCGCGCCGTCCGGGCAGCGGCAGCGTCTCCTTGAGCCGCTTGACGAAGGCGACGTGGCCCTCGTGCCCCGAGCGCGTGGCGCTGACGTGCCCCAGCACCGGGCCGCCGAGCAGGAACAGGTCGCCGAGCAGGTCGAGCAGCTTGTGCCGCACGAACTCGTCGGCGAAGCGCAGCGGCTCGGGGTTGAGGATGCGGTCGGCGCCGACCACCACCGCGCTCTCCAGCCGTCCGCCCTTGATCCAGCCGGCGCGCCGCAGGGCCTCGAGGTCGCGCTCGAGCACGAAGGTCCGCGCCGGGGCGAGCTGCTCGAGGAAGCTGGTCTCGTCGAGGTCGAGGGTCCGGCTCTGCGTGCCGACCAGCGGGTGGTCGTAGACGATGGTGAAGCTGAGCCGGCAGCCCAGGTACGGGAGCGCGCTCAGCTCGACCTCGCCCTGCCGCCAGGTCACCGGCTTGGTGATCTTGATGTGGCGCTTGGGCCGCGCCTGGGTCTCCACCCCGCCGGCGATGAGCGCCTGGGCGATGGGCAGCGCGCTGCCGTCCCCCGGCTCGGGGAACTCCATGTGGTCGGTCTCGATGACCAGGTTGTCGATGCCCAGCCCGGCCACCGCGGCCAGCGCGTGCTCCATGCTGTGCACCTGCACGCCGTCCTGCTGCAGGATCGTGCGCCGTCCCGCCTGCGGGTCGAAGAAGGCGTTCTCCGGCCGCACGTCCACCGCCGGGGAGCCCGGCAGGTCGGTGCGCACGAAGCGCACCCCGGAGTTCTCGGCGGCCGGGCGGAAGGTCACGTGGCCCGTCGTCCCGGTGTGCAGTCCGATGCCGGCGAGGGTCACCGGCCGCGCCAGCGTCTTCTGCATGCGGACGTTCATCGCGCCTCCCCGCGCACCCGGTCCTGCTCGAGCGTCTCGACCCGCTGCTCGAGGTCCCTGGCCTTCTGGAACAGCTGCGGCAGCCGCAGCAGCAGCACGCTGATGCGCTTCCACGCTCCGTGCGGCACCGCCGGGTAGCCGGAGACGACCTCCTTCGACTTCACGTCCCGGGTGACGCCGCTCTGCGCACCGACCATCGCTCCCTTCTCCACCCGCAGGTGCCCGGCCACGCCCACCTGCCCGCCGAGCGTGACGTAGTCCTCGAGCTGGGTGGAGCCGGCGATGCCCGTCTGCGCGACGATGATGCAGTGCCGGCCGACGACGACGTTGTGGCCGATCTGCACCAGGTTGTCGATCTTCGTGCCGTCGCCGACGCGCGTGCTGTCGGTGGTCGCCCGGTCGATGCAGGTGTGGGCGCCGATCTCGACGTCGTCGCCGATCACCACGTTGCCGACCTGGGGGACCTTGTGGTAGCGGCCGCTGTCGAAGGCGAAGCCGAAGCCGTCCGAGCCGATCACCACCCCGGCGTGGAGGATGCAGCGCGCCCCGACGACGCACTCCTCGCGCACCACCACCCGCGGGTAGAGATAGCCGTCGGCGCCGATCTCGGCCCGCGCCCCCAGATAGCCGCCCGCCATCATCACCGAGCGCTCGCCGAGGCGCGCCCCCGCCTCGATCACGCAGTGCGGTCCGACCGACACGCCCTCGCCCAGCACCGCGTCCGGGGCGATCACCGCGCTCGGGTGCACGCCGGGGGCCGGCCGGTAGAAGTCGGGCCGGAACACGCGCACCGCCTGCTGGAAGGCGAGGTAGGGGTTGTCCACCTGCAGCAGCGGGATGGCGCAGACGCGCGGCTGGCGGTCGCAGATGACCGCCGAGGCGCGCGTCTCGACGAGGTGCGCCTCGTAGCGCGCGTTCGCCAGGAAGGTGACGTCACCCGGCGAGGCCTCGCGGATCCCCGCCACGCCGCGGATGGCCACCGACCCGTCGCCGACCACCGTCCCGCCCAGCTCGACGGCCAGCTCCGCCAGCGTCTTCACGCTCATGCTCCCGTCCCCCCCCGTCCGGGCTACGGCGCGCCGGCGCCCCGCGCCTGCGCGTTCAGCTCGGCCAGCACGTCCCCGGTCAGGTCGAGCGTCTTGTCGGCGTAGATGATGGAGCCGTCGGCCGCGTCGAGCACCAGGTTCAGGTTGCGGTCGGCGGCCAGCTTCTCGACCGCGGCGCGGATCTGCTGCACCACCTCGGCGGTGGCGCGCTCGTTCTCCTGCACCGCCCGTCCCTGCGGGCCCCAGATCTCCTGCACGAAGCGCTCGTAGTCGGCGATCGCCTTCTGCAGCGCCTCCTCCTTCTCCTGGCGCCTGAGCGACGAGAGGATGGGCGACTGGTCGCGCACCTCGGCGCGTAGCCGGTTCACCTCCCGCTCGCGCTCGGCGGCCTCGTCGCGCCAGCCCTGCACCTGGCGGTCGAAGCGCGCCTGCGCCTCCTGGGCGACCCTGTACTCCCCGAAGATGCGCGCCGAGTCGATGTAGCCGAAGCGCAGTTCCGCGCCGGCCGGCGCGGCGGCGCCCAGCAGGAGCGCCGCGGCGAGCGCCGCGGCGGCCCACCGCCGCCGGACATGCTGGTTCATGGCGTCCCCCGGATCCCCGTCAGTAGCTGACCTGGCCGAGCAGGAAGTGTCCCTTCAGCCGCGGCCCGTCGTCGCGGTCGAAGCCGTACCCGAAGTCGAACCCGACGTTGCCGAGCATCGGGATCTCCATGCGGACCCCGAAGCCGACGCTCTTCTTGAGGTCGACGGGCTGGATCTCCCGCCACGTGTCCCAGGTGTTCCCCGCGTCGAAGAAGACCACACCGCGCAGGGGCAGGACAATCGGAAACTGCTGCTCGAACGAGAGGATGGTCATGTAGCGCCCGCCCGGGTAGCGCACCGTCACCTGGTAGTACTGCGGGACGCCGTCGACCGTGTCCCGGACCGTGCTCGTATTCACCTTCTGGATGTACTTCTCCGGCACGACGCTGTAGTCGTCGTAGCCGCGCAGCGGATCCATGGTCGTGCCGCCGCCGAGGCGGAAGCGCTCGTAGCGCGGCAGACCGCTGTGCTGCCCCGCCCAGATGCCCAGCACGCCGACGCGGGCGCGCGCCATGCTGGTCACGCCGCGGAGGAGCGACGGCAGGTAGACGCGCCCCTCGGCCCGCTGCTTGATGAAGTTCATCGACCCCAGGAACGGGCCGCCCGCCAGCTCCGCGTTCCAGGTGAGGCGCGTGCCGCGTGTCGGGTAGAAGGCGTTGTTCGTCGAGTTGCGGCCGAAGTCGAGCAGCAGGCTGCTGGTGCGGACCGGCCGGCCGGTGGCGATGCCCGACAGCACGACGCTGTCCTCCTCGGACAGGCTCGAGCCGAGCGCGTTGATCTTCACGTCCTCGAGGCTGTAGCCGATGGTGCCGCGCGAGAAGTCCGGCCACGGCAGCGGCCGGCCGATGCGCGCCGAGCCGCCGCGCCGCCCCTCCTTGTAGAGGTCGTACTCGGTGGCCATGTCGAAGGCCGAGATGCCCAGCAACGTCGGCGTGTCGCGGAACCACGGCTCGGTGAAGCTCAACGAGTAGTTGTTCCTCAGGCTGCCGCGCTCGAGGTGGAGCGCCAGCGTCTGCCCGTTGCCGAGCACGTTGCTGTGCCCCAGCTCGACGAAGCCGGTGAAGCCGTAGGTCCCGGTGTAGCCGGCGCCGGCCGAGGCCGTCCCCACCTGCTTCTCCTTGACCCGGATGGTGATGTCCACGTCCGTGCTCTCCGCCGGCGCGAAGTCGGGCACCACCTCGTCGAAGAGCCCCAGACGCGACAGCTCGTCCTGCGTCCGCACGAGCGCCGAGCGCTTGAAGCGGTCGCCCTCGCGCAACTCCAGCTCGCGCCGGATCACCTTCTCGCGGGTCATCCGGTTGCCGATGATGTTGACGTGCCGCACGTTCGACGGCCGGCCCTCGCTCACCAGGAAGGTGAGGTCCACGGTGTTCGAGTCGCGCACCTCCTCGCGCGGCTCGACGCCGACGTAGAGGTAGCCCTTCTCGGCGTAGGCGGCGTAGGCCTGACCCTGCACCCGCTCGATCTTGGCGACGTCGTAGCGCTCGGGCTTCTTCGGCTTCCGCCACAGCGGCGCCAGCTCCTCGCTGCTCAGCACGGCGTGCCCGGCCCAGCGCACCTCGCCGAGGCGGTAGAACGGGCCCTCGTCCACGGTGACGACCAGCTTGAGGCGCCGCGTGTCGTCGGTGTCCCGCACCTCGCGGCTCACCATGCGCATGTCGCGGTACCCGTGCTCGTGGTAGAAGCGCTCGAGCTTCTGCTGGTCCTCGGCCGCGTCCTCCTCGCGCACCTCCCCGCCGCCGAGCAGTCCCTTCGTCTTGGTCTTCAGGCGCTTGCGCAGCTTCTTCTCCGGGAAGGCGTGGGCGCCGACGAACTCGACGGCGCGGATGCGGACCTTCTCGCCCTCCTGCACGACGAAGCGCAGCACCACGTCACCGCCCGGGGCGCTGTCCCGCACCGCCTCGACCCGCGCCCGGGCGAAGCCCTCGTCGCGGTACCAGAGCCGCAGCGAGTCGAGCTGGCTCTGCACGGTCACCGGCGAGTAGACCTCGCCCGGCCGCAGGACGAGCTTCTTCTCCAGCTCCCCGGTCTCGCGCTTCTGGTTGCCCGAGAACTCGATGCGCGCGATGCGCGGCCGCTCCTTCACCCGGATGACGAGGTCCATCCGGTCGCCGCGCGGCTCCTGCGTCACCGCCACGTCCTGGAACAGCCCGAGGGCGTACAGCTTGCGGATGCCGCGGCGCACCGCGTCGTCGGCGTACCGCGCCCCCGGCGGCACCTCGAAGGTGCGCACGATGCGCAGGGTGTCCGTGTGCACGGCGCCCACCACGCGCACCGCCCCGACGCGGTACCCGGCCGCCGGCGCCGTGT
>CAZSQE010000103.1:0-6879 GCA_964608905.1 uncultured bacterium
ACAGATGCACCGATGGTGGCCACGACGCGGCTTCCGGCCTCGCGGCGCAGCTCGGCGACCGCCCCGGCCATCACCTCGAGCGGGGCCTCCGCGCTCTCCTGCGCGCGCGACGGCCGGCTCCGCAGCGCCGCCAGCGCACCGTCCGGACCGACCAGCCCGGCCTTGAGGTAGGTGCCGCCGAGGTCGAGGCCGATGGTGAAGCGCGGCCCCGCGCCGCCGTCCCCGCGCGGGCTCACCACGCCGCCACCTCGCGGAGCGCGTCGAGCAGGTCGGCCTTCTGCGGCAGGATGCGGTCCTCCAGCCGCGGCGCGTAGCCGACCGGCGTGTCGAGCGCCGCCACCCGCCGCACCGGCGCGTCCAGGTCGGCGAAGCAGTGCTGGGCGATCAGTGCCGCGACCTCGCCGCCGAATCCGCCGGTGAGCACGTCCTCGTGCGCCACCACGGCGCGCCCGGTCTTCGCCACCGAGCGGGCGACCGACTCGAAGTCGAGCGGCTGGATGGTGCGCAGGTCGAGGATCTCGGTCTCGATGCCCTCCTCCGCCGCCTCCTGCGCCGCCAGCGCGCCGCGCTGCACCAGCGCCCCCCAGGTGACCAGCGTGACGTGCCGCCCCTCCCGCACGAGGCGCGCCCGCCCGAAGGGCACGGTGTAGTCGGGGCCGGGGTAGGGTTCCTTGGCGTAGGGCTGCCGGTAGAGGTGCTTGTGCTCGAGGAAGAGCACCGGGTCCTCGCTGCGGATGGCCGTGCGCAGCAGTCCGGCCGCGTCGGAGGCGACGCTGGGGATGACCACGCGCAGGCCCGGGCAGTGGGCGAAGATGCTCTCGCCGCACTGGCTGTGGTAGGGCGCGCCGCCCTGCAGGTAGCCGCCGTAGGCCGCGCGCACCACCACCGGCGCCGCGAAGGCGTCGTTCGAGCGCCAGCGCAGCATGGCCAGCTCGTCGCGCAGCTGCATCATCGCCGTCCAGATGTAGTCGAAGAACTGGATCTCGACCACCGGGCGCCAGCCCAGCGTGGCCAGCCCGATGGCCCGGCCGACGATGTTGGCCTCGGCCAGCGGGGAGTTGTACACGCGCTCGCGGCCGAAGCGCTTCTGCAGGCCCCAGGTCACGCCGAAGACGCCGCCCTTGCCCGGGATCTCGGCCAGCAGCTCCTCGTGCGAGGAATCGGCCACGTCCTCGCCGAAGACGAGGATGCGCGGGTCGCGCGCCATCTCGTCGCGCAGGCAGTAGTTGATGCTCTGCAGCAGCGTCTCGCTCCTCTCCGGCTGCGGCGGCGCCGGCGCCACCGCGAGGCGCGCGGCGCACGGGTCCACGTCGGGCGAGTAGACGTACAGCGCGGCGGTCTCCGGCTCGGGCTGGGACGCGGCCCGCGCCGCCGCGCTGGCCGCCGCGATCTCCGCCGCCACCTCGTCGTGCAGCCGCCCGCGGGCCGCCGCCTCGAGGACGCCCTCGCGCTCGAGGAAGCGGGCGAAGGCGGCGAGGCCGTCGCGCCGCGCCTCCGCCTCGCGCGCCTCGCGCGACTTGTACTTGCTCTCGTCGTCCGACATCGAGTGCGAGTAGGGCCGCGTCACCCGGGCCCGCACGAAGGCCGGGCCGTGCCGCTCGCGGCAGTGGCGGACGGCGCGCTCCAGCGCCTCGTACGAGGCCACCGGCGAGTTGCCGTCCACGTCGCCGGCCCAGAACAGGTGCGGGAAGCCGCGCACCAGCGGCGAGACGTCCCCGCCCGCCGTCTGCACATCCACCGGCACCGAGATGGCGTAGCCGTTGTCCTCGATCAGGAACAGCACCGGCAGCCGCAGGTTGCAGGCGCTGTTGAGCGCCTCCCAGAACTCGCCCTGGCTGGTGGTCCCCTCCCCCGAGCTGACGTAGACGACCTCGTCGCCGCGGGCACGGCCCGCCAGCGAGGGGTGCTCGCCCTCGAGGGCCTTGTACTTGACCAGCGCCTCGGCCGCCCCCACCGCCTGCAGGAACTGCGTCCCGGTCGGGCTGCTCTGCGAGACGATGTTCAGCGCGCGGTGGCCCCAGTGGCTGGGCATCTGCCGGCCGCCCGAGGCCGGGTCGTCCGCCGCCGCCACCGCGGAGAGCAGCATCTCGCGCGGCGTCACCCCCAGCCCCAGGCACAGGGCCCGGTCCCGGTAGTACGGGTAGAACCAGTCGTAGCCCGGGCGCAGGAGCTTCGCCGCCGCGGCCAGCACCGCCTCGTGCCCCGCGCCGGAGATCTGGAAGAAGGTCAGATTCAGCTTCTTGAGCCGGATCTCCTCGTCGTCCAGCCGCCGCGAGGTGACCATCGTGCGGTACATGGCGACGAGGTCGGCGGCCCCGAGCCCGCCGTGGCGGGGGGCGGCGCCGGTGTCCGGTTCAGTAGCCTTGCGCACAGCCGTCCTTTCGCTTCTCGGTCGCGCCGGCGTAGCCCCCCGCGGCCTCCCGCCAGACCGCCTGGTAGCCGCCGTAGGCCCCGACGGCCTCGGGCTCGATCACGTGGCCGCGGCGCCGCAGCTCCGCGAGCAGGCCCGCCGGCAGGCCGTCCTCGATGTGGAGCACGCCGCCGTCGGTCATCACCGTGCCGGTCGGCTCGCTCGAGCCCTCGTGGTGGAAGCGGATGGCGTCCCCGGCCTCCTGCAGATTCATCCCGAAGTCCAGGAGATTCACGATGACCTGCGCGTGGCCCTGCGGCTGCATGTCCCCGCCCATCAGGCCGAAGGCCATGAGGGGCAGGCCGTCCCGGGTGACGAAGGCCGGGATGATGGTCTGGAAGGGCCGCTTGCCCGGCACCAGACTGTTCCGGTGCTTCGGATCGAGCGAGAACAGGCCGCCACGATTCTGGATGCCGAAACCCAGGGCCGGCACCACGTGGCCCGAGCCGAAGCCGGTGTAGTTGCTCTGGATGAGCGAGACCATCATGCCCTGCTCGTCGGCCGCGCACAGGTAGGTGGTCTCGCGGCGGCCGAGCGCGACCGGGTCGCCGGCGCTGTCGGTGAGGGCGGCGCGCCCCATGTCGACGAGCCCCGCGCGGGCCTTCGCGTAGTCCTTCGACAGGAGTGGCGCCACCGGCACGTCGGCGAAGGCCGGGTCGGCGTAGTAGCGCGCCCGGTCGGCGAAGACCAGCTTCTTGGCCTCGGTGAACACGTGCCAGAAGTCGGCGGACTCGCGGCCCATGGCCCTCAGGTCGAAGTTCTCGAGCACGTTCAGCAGCTGCAGCGCCGCGATCCCCTGCCCGTTCGGCGGCAGCTCCCAGACCGTCCAGCCCCGGTAGTCGGTCGAGACGGGCCCGTCCCAGGTCGAGCGGTGCCTGGCGAAGTCCTCCGGGGCGAAGAAGCCGCCGTGCTCGCGCGAGTAGCGCACCAGCTCGGCGGCGATCTCGCCGCGGTAGAAGGCGTCGCGGCCCTTCCCGGCCAGCCGCCGCAGGGTGCGCGCCAGGGCCGGGTTGCGGAAGGTCTCCCCCTCGCGCGGGGCGCGCCGCTCGCCGTCGGCGAGCGGCATGAAGACCTCGGCGAAGCCCGGCTTGTCCTTGAACCGCGCCGCCCCGCGCGCCCAGTCGGAGGCGATCACGGGCGAGAGCGGGAAGCCCTCCTCGGCGTAGCGGATGGCCGCTTCGAGCACGCGGCCCATCGGCAGCTTCCCGTAGCGGCCGTGCAGCTCGAACCAGCCGTCGGCGCAGCCGGGCACGGTCCAGGCGTAGGGCGAGAAGAGCGGGATGGTCCCGTCCGGCTCGGGCGGGACCTTGTCGATGCTCAGCGCCAGGGGCGCCCGGCCCGAGGCGTTCAGCCCCGCGAGCTTCCCGGTCTTCGGGTCCCAGACGATGGCGAAGAGGTCGCCGCCCAGCCCGCAGGCGGTCGGCTCCATGAGCGCGAGGCAGGCGTTCACCGCGATGGCCGCGTCCACGGCGCTGCCCCCGGCGCGCAGGACGTCCACGCCCGCCTGGACCGCCAGCGGCTGGGCGGCGCAGACCATGCCGTGGGGGGCGCGGACGACCGAGCGGCTGGCCGTGCCCCGCTCGGCGGCGGCGTCACCGGGCGGCAGGGCGAGGCTCACGAGGACGGCGAGCGCGACGGACGCGGCGGGAAGGCGGGGACGCAGTGACATGGCGGGCACTCCGGGCACGGGGACGGGCGCGGCATGCCCGGCAGCGTAGCGAGCGGCGGGCGCGGCTGCAATCACGGGGCGGCGGGCGGCGCAAGCTGTCCCCGGCGCCCGGACGCCAGGGCGGCCGAGGCGCCGAAAGCGCACTGCCCGGCCCCCGAGGGGACCGGGCAGTCTCGGACTTCCGGTTGGGGCGCCTACTTGGCCCAGAGGTCGAAGCCGAGCTTGAAGCCCAGGGCCCCGCCTTCCAGGATGATCGTGTAGTCCTCGTCGCCGATGGTGCCCTCGCCGTTCATGTCGTAGCGCAGCTCGCCACGCAGCCGGCCCGTGCCCATCTTGAAGGCGGCGCCGATGCCACCGCCGTAATACGCGGACATGGCACTCTCGCTCTCGTCGTCGAACTTGGCGCCGACGCGGTACAGGCCCACACCGGCGGTGAGGTAGGGCTTGAGCGCGGACTGGACGGCGAAGTTGAACTGGTAATTGCCGCTCAACTGCATCGTGGTCAGCACGAAGTCCTCCACCGACTGCCGATTCAGCGCCGTGCCCAGCCACACCTCGTGCATGGGATTGTCGCCGGTGAAGCTCACGCGCAGCCCGCCCGCGGCGGGGATCGCCACCTCGTCCATGAACAGGCCCGAGTTGAAGGGCAGGCCGATCACGCTGAAGTTCTCGGCGTCGTACTTGTCGGCCGGCATGAACATCGTGTAGCCCAGGTCGGCGCCGATGCCCCAGTTGAAGGCCAGCGCCGGGGCCGAGACCAGCAGCCCCACGAGCACGACGGCGAACGCGATTCTCGTCTTCATCTCCATTGCCTCCCTGCGATGGGTTGGACGTGCGGCCGCACCGGCGATGATGCCGGCGCCCGGCCGCCCTCGGAGCACTGCTTCCCTGCGGGACCTGGCAGTCCGGCGGGAAGCTAGCGGGGCCAGCGAGGCGCCGTCAACCCGCCACGACGAAAGACCGGCCCGGTGGGGTACCCACCGAAGGTGGGCCCGACCCGGGCCGGCCGGTGAAGCGGAGGCCGCGGTGGCTACTTCGCCATCGGGAAGTAGAACGTCACCGCCGCCTTGAAGCTGATGTAGTTCCAGTCCTCGAGGAGCTCGACCTCTTCGCCGTCCACCTCGGGCTTGAACTCGCCCATCGTGTAGTTGTAGAGGCCCATCGCGCCGATGCCCACCATCGGGCTGACCTTGTACTCGGCGCCCACGCCGGCGTTGAAGCCGAACGTGTTGTCCGAGAAGTTGTCCTCGCCGAAGAAGTCGGCGAGATCGCCGGAGAGCTCGATCTTGCGGTTGTACATGCCCGCGCCGAGGCTCAGGTACGGCATGAACGGCCCGCCCGTGGGGACGAAGTACTTGCCGTGGACGCCGAACTGCATCGTCTTGGCCTTGAGGTCGTCGCTCTCGTTGCTCGTCATCGTCGCGTAGGAGCCGTCCAGACCCAGCGCGATGTCCTTGGTGATGAAGTAGTCGAAGCCGATCCCGAACTCGGGACCCATCTTCATGTCGGCCTCGTCCTCGTCCGCCAGGCAGCCCATCGGCATGGCCATGCCACCGTTGACGCCGAACGCCATATCGCCCTTCTCGGCGTACGCCGGGAAGGCCATCAGGAACAGGCTGCCGACCGCGAACAGCACCACCGCGAGCTTCCGCATCTTCACTTCCCTCCTTGAGTGGTTCACTCCGGGCGGCCGGACCGGTCTCGCGACCGGGGGATCCGCCGCCATTCCGAAACGTTACGCCCGACTGCCTGGTGAAGTTGCCCGACCCAGAGACGCCGGGGGTTCCTGCCCGACCGCCTACCCGGCCTCAGTGGGCCGTGGCACCGATCGGCGGGCCGCTCGTTGGCCCGGCAGGGTGGACTCGAGACGTTGGACCTCGTCCCTGGCCTCGAAGCTCGGCCCGCGCTGCCCGGGCCGACCGCTGTCCTCGGCAGCCCCTCCCTGGCCGCCGCTTCCGACGCACAACCTATTCATCGGACGCGCGATTCGTCAACCCCGGCTGGTCGAGACACCCCGTGCAATGGTGGTTCCAAACTCCCAAGTCATTGCGGCGCAATGCGCGTTGCAGAGGTGAACGGCACAAATCGCGGCATCAGCGCACGAATCGAACGGCTTCGCGACAGCCCGGCCCGGCTTCAGGCCGCCGCGGTCGCGGCTGTCGGGCCCCCAGGCAACCGCTACGGCGACGGCGGCGCTCAGGCCCCCGCGCCAGCGGCGTGCCGCCCGCGCTCGAGCACGGTCAGGTACCAGCCCAGGCAAGCCAGCAGCGCCCGCTCCGGGGCCGGGGCGGCCGAGGCCTCGATCTCGACCCTGGCCGACCCGGCCGGGGGCCACAGAGCCGGCCGGAGGCGGACCACCGGCACGCCGTTCGCGTCCTCGAAGCGGCGCGTCAGGCCCCAAAGTGCTTCGCGCCGCCAGGTGTACCCCCCTCCGTCCTCGAGCCGCAGCACCGCGCGCCGACAGTACCGGGACAGCGTGCCCACCGTGCTCCCCCCGCCCGCGGCCGTCACCAGGATCCTCCCCCGCACGAGTCCCAGCCGGCGGAAGTCCCAGTCGCCGTCGCCGGACCGGGCCGCCGCGGGCCCCGCCAGGAGCAGACCGGGCCGCCAGGCGAGCGTGGCGAACGGCTCGCCTCCCTCCGTCCCCGGGTCCACGAGATCGTAGGTGCGCGAGAACGCGCTCCGCGGCCGCCAGCGCAACTCGCGGCCGATCGCCTGCTCGAGCGACTGCATCGCCCCCCCCTTCCGGCGCCCACTGGCGCGGCGCACACGATGCGGCGTCCCGGCGCGGCACGCAAAC
>CAZSQE010000104.1:0-6859 GCA_964608905.1 uncultured bacterium
CTTCCGCCCCGCCCCTCGCCCCATCCCCGGAGGCTCGCCATGTCCCGATTCGCAACCATCGTGTCGTTCCTCGCGCTCGCGCTGCTCCTGTCCGCGACCACCGCGCCCCGGGCGGAGGAGGCGGCCGGCCTGGTCATCCGGGCCGAGCCGGCCACGCCCGGCGAGACGGCCCCGTCCGTCGTCCGCGCACCGCGGACCGCCGAGGAGCAGGCACTCTTCGAACTCGGGGAGGCCACCCGCGCCCGGGTCGAGGAGTTGGTCCGCGGCATGACCGGCCTGCCCGACGGCCCGGCCCTGCGCGCCCTGCAGCAGAAGGTCGAGGAAGTGAAGCAGCAGGAACGCCTCGAGTTCCTGGGCATCAAGCTGGACTTCGCGCGCCGGCGGGGCGACCTCGCCACCGCGCAGGAGTGCGAGCGTCTGATCGAACGGATCCTGAACCCGCCGGCGCCCGCGGTCTCCCCGGACTCCCGGGCGCTCGAGCGGGCGCGCCAGGAAGGAGGCCGGCCGTGAGGCGCGCACTCCTGACCCTGGCGCTGCTGGCCCTCGCGACCCCCGCCGCCGCGCTGATGGTCGAGATGCCGCTCGACCGGCTGGCGACGGACTCCGACGCCGTCGTGCACGTGCGGGTCGCAGGCCTGGACAGCCGCTGGACCGACGACCACACCACCATCGTCACCGACGTCACCCTCGAGATCGTCGCGGTCTGGGCCGGCGCCCACCGGGCCGGCGACCGGCTGCTGCTCACCGTCGAGGGCGGCGAGGTGGCCGACCAGGGCATCCGCACCGAGCACCAGCCACGCTTCCGGCCGGAGGAGGAGAGCGTGCTGTTCCTCAAGGCCACGCCGGACGCCCGCCTGCGCGTGCTCGCCCTCGAGCAGGGCAAGTTCACCGTGTTCGGGGAGACGGCCGTCGACTTCCGCGGCCGCACGATGCCGCTCGTCACCCTGCGGGCCGTGGTGAACAGCCAGCGGTCCGACCGCTAGGAGGCCCGCCATGAAGAGCGTCCGCATCTTGGCCGCCGCGACGGTCGCCGTCCTCCTCGTGCCGGCGCCGGCTTTCGGCCAGCCCGTCATCGCCAACGTGACGCCCGCGGTCACGCCGGCGAACACCGGCGCCACGGTCACGGTCACGGGCACCGGCTTCGGCGCCCTCGACGACCGCGTCTACTTCCCCGGCACCAGCAACTGGGTCAACCCGACCTCGGCCGGAAGCGGCTGGGTCATCGCCCGCGTCCCCGAGACCTGGAGCGGGGACGTGCAGGTGCAGAGTCACGGCACCGGCTCGCTCAGCGCCGGCTTCGCCCACGAGATCTCGTTCAGCTGGACCGGGACGAAATGGAACACGGCCGACCTGCCGTTCGAGTGGTGGCTGCACCAGGACGGCGCCCCGGGCTGCACCGTGACCGAGACCCGGGACCGGCTGATCGCCGGCTACGACACCTGGTCCTGCGCCAGCAACGTGTCCCACTCCTACCAGGGCACCACCGCCACCACCGGCGCCGACCACGAGGACGGTGTCAACGTCCAGTGGTGGCGGAGCTCCGGCTGGGCCGATGCGGGGACCATCGCCGTCTGCAGCTGGCGCTACTACATCGCCAGCGGCGACATCATCGAGTACGACATCACCTACAACTCCCAGCACTTCACCTGGAGCTGCGGGGGGGCGGCGGGCGCGATGGACGTGGAGAACATCGCCACGCACGAGGAGGGCCACTCGATCGGGCTCTCCGACCTCTACGGCACCGCCGACGACCAGGAGACGATGTACGGCTGGACCTCGAACGGCGTGACGCTGGCCCGCACGCTCGAGCCGGACGACGTCGAGGGAGCGGAGTTCGAGTACCCGCACGCCGGCCGCGCCAATCTCACCTCGGGGACCCCCGCTGGCTGGTACGGCCCGCTGATCCCGCGCCTGCTGAACGACGCCACCGACGGCTACGCGCCGCTGCCCGCCACGCTGACCGGTAACTCGACCTGCTACCTCAACTCGGCCATGCGCAACGGCGGCAACGACTGCGCCGCCCCCTTCGGCGTCAACCACCTGCTGCTCGACGGCGACTATTTCTACTGGTGCTCCTGGTCCGGCGTCTGGGGCGCGGGGGCCACGTACGGCCTGTGGCGCAACATCCCGCAGACGGTGCGGGGCGGGCGGCACACGCTCCGCGCCGAATACGACTGGGCGGAGGAGATCGTCGAGTCCAGCGAGGCCGACAACGTCTACCAGACCCAGTTCGTCTGGAGCCCGTACCTGCTGGCGAACGAGACGCCGGTGAGCCGCAGCCCGGCGCCGGTGCGCGGACCCTTCGCGGCGTACAACTGCGACGGCTTCCGCTTCACCGGGCACTGGTGGGGCTGCGTCGCCGTCGTCCCCACCACCGCCGCCGACGACTACGACATCCAGCTGTTCGACGACTACGCGAACAGCACGACCGGCTTCTCGACCGCCCTGAAGACCTCCTCGTGGGGCGCGGGCTATTCGGACTTCGTGCTGGTCAACGGCAACGTGGTCGGGGTCAACCCCACGCTCTGGGCCGGGGTCCACAGCTACCTGTCGAGCCCGACCGGCAACTTCCGGATCAGCCAGGGCAACGAGGTGGTGACGCTCAACGCGCCGGAGGTCTACGGCGCGTGGACGACGTACGTGGACACCATCGGCAGCTACCAGGTCGCGCTGGTCTACGAGGTGCACCTCGACAGCACCAGCGTCACCTATCGCTTCGAGTTGGACAACACCTCCGGCACGGCCGACCTGAACATCAGCCTCTACGACCGGGCCGGGGACTACTTCCGCAAGAGCGACTACGTCGCCGTCTCGCAGTCGGTGGGCGCGGGGACGGACGAGGCGTTCGAGTTCAAGCCCGCGTCGCCCGGCTACTACGGCCTGGTGGTGTGGAAGCGCAACTCGAGCGACCTGGGCAGGAGCAACTTCTACACCCTCCGGGTCGGGCCGGCGCTCGGCAACCTGGACGCCACCGCGGTGAAATCCGGCCATGACGGGGCGGCCGTGCCGCGCAACGACGCCACCGCCGCCGACGGGAACGTGCACGTCTCCCCGACCCTGGACGGCAACGCGCCCACGACCTACTTCAACTGGACGGTGTACCTCGACAGCCCGAATCCCCTCCCGTCCTGGGAGGGCGACCTGGTGGTGGACGACGTCCCCTGGTGGTACTTCAACTACGCGGGGCAGGGGGAGTACTTCCTGGCCCTGTTGAACGTCGGCCCCAACACCGTGCGCGGCGGGCGGCACATGCTGGGCTCCGCGGCCGACTACAACGGCACGGTGACCGAGTCGAACGAATCCGACAACCTGGGCCTCTACCAGTACGTGTGGAGCCCGCTCACGGTGACGCGGAGCGTGCCGGTGGTACGGGCGCGGCCGCCGGTGCGGGGACCGTTCGCGAACCCGAACTCGGACGGGATGGTCTTCACCCGCGCCGGGAGCTACGCCTGGGTGACGAGCCTGGTGCCGGTCAACGCCGACGACGACTACGATCTGTTCCTGTACGACGACTACAGCGGCAGCACCAGCGGGTTCAGCAACTCGCGCGGTGCCTCGCAATACGGAGGCAACTACACGGATTTCGTCGTCGGCCACTACTCGGGCACGCCGACCACCGTCTACCCGGCGGCCGTATACTGGAATCACGTGACCGGGGGCTCGTATGCCGCCGATCAGACGGACGCCTCCGGCCGGACCGGCTACTCCCCGGGCGGGACGGTCCGCTTCGTGGACATCCCCCTGGCGGCGAACCGCCTGGCCGATGTCTTCGAGGGCTACTTCCAGGCCGGGGTCGACTATCATATCGGGCTGGTGCGCACCTCGGGGAGCACGGACCTCGTCTTCGCGGTCTTCCCCGGCACGAGCGGCGGCATCTACTCCCGCAACCTGGCGGCGGCGTACTCCACGGCGGTCACGGCCGCCTTCGACTCGCTGGCGTTCAGCCCGCCGACCGATGGTTGGTACCCGATCGTGGTCTACCGCCCGATGGGCGGCAACCTTGCCGCGGCCACTTACAACCTCATCTGGAACGATCGCTCGATCGTGGACGTGCCCGGCGGCGAGCCGCCGGCCGCGCTCTCGTTCGCCGGCCCCGTCCCCAATCCCGTGACCGGAACGGCGCGGTTCTCGTTCGCCCTGCCGCGGGCCGGCCAGGCGCGGCTGGCGCTCTACGACCTCAACGGACGGCTCGTCGGCATGCTCGCCGACGGGTGGTTCGAGGCCGGCCATCACACGGTCTCCTGGGACGGCACGGATCGTGACGGCGCGCGGCTCGGAGCCGGGCTGTACTGGGCCCGCTTCGCGGCCGAGGGGAAGGAGTTCACCCGGCGGGTGACCGTGCTGCGATAAGGAGGGCGGCACGCGGCGCCACGGGCCCGGGGCGGTCACGCCCCGGGCCCGTTCCCGCTCCGGCGTCCGCGCCCGGCTTCGCGTTCACGCCCGCGATGCACTAGCATCCGCCGCTCACCCACCTCGGGAGGACGCATGCGCAGGGACCTCGACCGACTCATGCAGGAGCGCGGGCTGGCCGGCCTGGTGGTGTTCGCCTACGACCGCTACAGCCAGGCCATGCACTACGTCACCGGACAGAAGCTCCACTACGGGATCTACTTCCGCGCCCCCGGCCCCGACGGCCCGCGCGCCCACCTCATCCACGACCCGATGGAGCGCGACCAGGCGGCGGCGGTCGGCTGCGAGCACTCGGGCTTCCCGCAGCACGGCCTCGTCGGCATCCAGGCCGAGGAGGGCGGGCACCCGGCGCGCGCCTTCGGCCGCCTCATCGGCGAGAGCTGCGCCACGCTGGGCATCGCCGGGCCCATCGGCCTGTTCGGCGACCTGCCGGCCGGCTTCGCCCACGTCCTGGCCGGGCGGATGCTCGAGGTCAACCCGGCGCTGCGCGTGGACGCGGGGCACCCCGACCTGATGCTGCAGGCCCGCGCCACCAAGGACCCCGACGAGGTCGAGGCCATCCGCCGCGTGGCGCGCGGCACGGTGGCGGCGATGGGCCGCCTGCGCGACTACCTCGGCTCGCTGCGGCGCGACGGCGAGCACTTCCGCGACGCCGGCCCGGGGCCGGTGAAGCTCGGCGCGCTGCGGCGCGTGCTGCAGCGCGAGTTCCTCGAGCACGGGCTGATGGAGGACCAGGGCGACAGCATCGTCTCGCAGGGCCGCGACGCCGGCGTGCCGCACAACCGCGGCGACGACGAGGAGCCGCTCGCCGCCGGGCGCTCCGTCATCGTGGACATCTTCCCCGGCGAGGTCGGCGGCGGCTACCACGCCGACATGACGCGCACGTTCTGCATGGGCCCTGCGCCGCCGGCGCTGCGGGAGCTGCACGCGCAGGTCGAGGAGGCCTGGCGGGCCGGCGCGGCCGCGCTCGCCCCGGGGAAGCCCTGCCGCTCGTTCCAGGACGTCGCCTGCGACGTGCTCGAGCGCCATGGCCACGCCACGCGGCGGACGAACGAGGCGACGCAGGAGGGCTACGTGCACAACCTCGGCCACGGCGTCGGCCTGTCGGTGCACGACCCGCCACTGCTGGGCGGCGCGCCGACGAACACCGTGCCGCTCGAGCCGGGCATGGTGGTCACCGTCGAGCCGGGGCTCTACTACCCCGAGCGGGCCATGGGCTGCCGCATCGAGGACCTGTACCACGTGCGCCCGGACGGCACCGTCGAGAACCTGACGCCGTTCCCCGCCGACCTCGAGATCGAGCCCCGCGGGTGAAGCCGCGCGCGCACGTGGTGCCGCGCCCGCCGCGCTCGGAGCGGGCCCTGCTGGTGGGGCACGCCGGGCGCGACGGGGCGGACCTGCCCCGCTCGCTCGACGAGCTGCGCCGGCTCGCCGACACCGCCGGGGCGCGCGTGCTGGGCGAGTTGGTGCAGCGGCGCGGCGCGGTGCACCCGCCCACCTTCCTCGGCAAGGGGAAACTGGCCGAGCTGAAGGAGCTGGCGGAGGAGCGCGAGGCCGACCTCGTCATCTTCAACGACGACCTCACCCCCTCGCAGGTGCGGAACCTGGAGAAGGAGCTGGGCGCCAAGGTGGTGGACCGCTCCGAGCTGATCCTCGACATCTTCGCGCGCCGCGCCCGCACCCGGGAGTCGCGCCTGCAGGTCGAGCTGGCCCAGCTGCAGTACCAGCTGCCGCGGCTCACCGGGATGTGGAAGCACCTCGAGCGGCAGGCCGGCGGCATCGGCACCCGCGGCCCGGGCGAGACCCAGCTCGAGACCGACCGGCGCTTCGTGCGCGAGCGCATCGCACGCCTGAAGCACGCCCTCGAGGGCGTGGAGCGCGAGCGCGAGACCCAGCGCCGCCGCCGGCGCGAGCGTTTCCGCGCCGCGCTGGTGGGCTACACCAACGCCGGCAAGAGCACCCTCTTCAACGCGCTCACCCGGGCCGGCGTGTTCGTCGAGGACCGCCTGTTCGCCACCCTCGACGCGACCACCCGGCAGATGGTGAGCCCGGCGCGCGAGCTGGTGCTGCTCACCGACACCGTCGGCTTCATCCGCAAGCTCCCCCACCACCTCGTCGCCTCCTTCCACAGCACGCTGGCCGAGGCGGTGGAGGCCGACCTGCTCCTGCACGTGGTGGACGCGGCCGACCCCGACCTCAGGCGCCAGATGGAGGCGGTCGAGGGCGTGCTGGAGGAGCTGCTCGACGAGCCGCGCCCCACGGTGCTGGTCTTCAACAAGCTCGACCGGGTCGGCGACGAGGACGCGGTCGCGGGCCTCGCGGCCCGCTTCCCCGACGCCTTCCTCGTCTCGGCCCGCACCGGCGCCGGCCTCGAGGCGCTGCGCGCCTTCCTCTTCGAGCGCTCCGCCGCCCACGCGGCGGGCCCGCCGCGTGGGCGGCGGAGCGCTCG
>CAZSQE010000105.1:0-6789 GCA_964608905.1 uncultured bacterium
CCACGGCCCCGCCCCCAAGGTCGAGGACGGCACGTGGAAGCGCCCGCCCGTTGTCTCCCCCACCGGCACCGCCGGCACGACCAACGTGCGGGACATCCTGGTGGTCGGCCGGCTCGCCTACCAGCGGCCGGACGGCGTGGTGGTGGGCGCCGACGAGGTCACGGTGCGCGTCGTCGACGAGAACCCGCTCGTGAACTGGCTGCTGGGCGAGACGACGACCCACGAGGACGGCATCTTCGCCCTCACCGTCACCTGGGACCAGTTGCTGCACCTCGAGGAGTACCCCGACCTCTACATCGAGTTCGAGACCCGTAACGACTACTTCCTGACGCGCTCCACGACCTTCTCCCCGTGGGGCTACACCTGGCGCACGGGCACCATGCGGGACTTCGAGGACTTCACGCTCGACGTCGGCACCTGGATCCCCGCCGACGACGCCGCGGCCCTCAGCGTGTTCACCGACCTGGTCCGCAGCTGGCGCTGGTACGAGGAGACGCTGGACATCGACCTGCCGCAGACGATCGCCATCTGGCCCGACAACAGCAGCAGCGTGTCGTTCTACGTGCCGTTCCTGCGCGAGGTGCACATCAACACCGGCTCGCAGTACAACGAGACCACCCACGCGCACGAGTACGGCCACGGCTTCATGGACTGGCTGGGGATCTGGGACGGCTTCGACTACTGCAACGGCATCTGCGACCCGTCCCCGGACGACTGCGGTCACTGCCTCTGGTGCGAGGAGGACTGGTACATCGGCTGGCAGGAGGGTTTCCCCAACTACCTCGCCTACCTGCAGACTTCGAGCTACGCCTCGCGCTACGGCGTCGCGGCGGACGTCATCATGAGCCTCGAGAACGTCCAGGGCTGTGCCGAGAACGGCGGGGCCTATGCCGACCCGTGGGGCACCGAGGGGTTCACCCAGTCGCTGCTGCAGGACATCGCGGACGGAGCGAACGACACCGACCCGAACAGCCTCGGGGAGCGCGACCGGCTGTCCCTGGGCGACGCGGCGATCCTCTCGCTGGTGGTCGCGCAGCGGCCGCACACCCTCTACCAGTTCGTCAACCAGCTCCGGGCGACCCTCAGCCCCTCGCAGCTCTGGGACCTCTGGGCGACGGCGGAGAACAACCGCATCCAGCTGGACACGATGAACCCGCCCGCGCCCACCGGTCTCGCGTCCGCGAGCCACCCGGTGGGCAGCACCTCGCCGGACGCGACGCCCACGTTCACGTGGACCTACCCGGCCGACGACCTCTCGGGGCCGGCCGGTTGCGAGTACTCGGTCGAGCCGACGTCGACCATGACCACGGTGACCGGGACGACCGGCTGGACGAACACGTTCACGACCGGGATCGTCGCGCCGGGCACCTGGTACTTCCACCTGCGCACCATCGACAACTCCGGCAAGAAGAGCACCGGGTACGCGACGTACGGACCGTTCACCATCCGGGCCGCCGATCCCATCAACCTCCAGCCGACCAAACCGCCGATGTGGGCGACGTCGCTGGTGCCGCGGCCGACCAACGACGCCACCGAGACCATCGTGCCCGCCCCGACCTACCTGACGGGCAATGCCAGCAGCACGTACTGGAACGTGGCCGGCGCCGTGGGCGGCGAGCAGTGGGCGTCCGCCGGGCTGGACGCCCGCCTGTTGGTGGACGGCACCGCGACGGCGCTCACGACCTGGAACACGGCCATGGCCCCCGGAGTCACCTACACCAAGGTCAACCTCGGCCCCGTCACCGTGCGCGGCGGACGCCACACCTTCGGCGTGCTCCACGACGCCGGCGAGGAGTTCGCCGAGTCGAGCGAGCACGACAACGACACCGCGAACCAGTGGATCTGGTCGCCGTACTCGCTGACCTCGGGCACGGGCGTGGTCCGCTCCGCCCCGCCGGATCGCACCGGCGGCTGGGACGCGCTGCCGCCGAAGTACGCGTCGCACTACAACTGCGACGGCTTCCGCTTCTCGGGCGAAGCGGGCGGCGGCTGGTGGCAGGCCGTCTACGTGACGGCCCACGACACCGAGGAGGACTACGACTGCCGCCTGCACTTCGCCACCTCGTCGCCCGACACCGGGTTCGCCGGCCTGCGGGCGGTCTCCGCCCGCCCGGCGGGCTGCCTCGACGCGGTGCTGGTCAACCGCAACACGGTGCCGTCCCCGACCCAGTGGGACGCCGGCGTGGTGAACGCCTCCGGCGGCACCGGGAACTTCACCGTCCGGCAGGTGACGTGCGGGTTCCAGTACGTCGGCGACTCGCTCCAGGTCTCGCTCACCACCGGCGAGATGCTGCTGCTGCGCGAGTTCTACGTCGCGCCGGAGCAGGTCGGCCCCGTCTCGCTCACCGCGCGCATCGTCTCGGGGCAGGGCCCGGTGACGCTGGCGTGGTTCGATCGCCTCACCACGACCGCCGGGCTGACCCAGGCCTCCGGCAGCGCGACGACCGAGTACATGACCACCGCGCGGCTCGACCTGGACCTCGCCAGCGCCGGCTTCTACGCCCTGGCGCTCTACCGGGACGCGAAGGACGGCACGGGCTGGGTGAACCTCGTCCTCGAGATCGAGACCACCCCGCCCGACTTCGTGCCCTACGCGGGCACCGGCTGGCACTCCCCGCTCGTGCCGCGTCCGGCCTTCGACGGCACCGGCGCCTCGGTGCCGGCCCCCGACACGCTGCACGGGAACGTGGCTTCGACCTACCTGAACATCGGGATGCGGAACGCGTCGCCGGGCCCGTCGCCCGGGTTCGAGGACCGGCTGTACCTCGACGGCACCTACATCGCCTCCCTGTACTACCCCGCCGTGGGCGGCTGGGCCTGGTCGCTCTTCAACTGGGACCACGCCTTCACCGTTCCGGGCGGACGGCACACCCTGAGCGCACAACTCGACCCGTTCGCGCTCATCGAGGAGATCGACGAGAGCGACAACACCTGGGGCGAGCAGTGGGTGTGGTCGCCCTACGCGCTGACGCTGGACACGCCGGTCCAGCGCGCGGCGCCGCCGCTGCGCACCGGCGGCTGGAGCGACGTCACGACGCCCTACACCGACCTGCGCTACAACTGCGACGGGCTGCGCTCTCCGGTCTTCGCCCGCTCCGGCCAGGACGGGTACTGGGGGGCCGTCGCCGTGGCCCCGGGCGTGGCGAGCGACGTTGACCTCCGGCTGTTCGACCTGGCCCGCGGGACGACCGCCGGCTTCCACACGCCGCTGTGCGTGTCGGCCTGGGGCCCGGCGCAGACCGACTTCGCCCTCGTCAACTTCAACGAGACCCCGTTCCGGGCCTTCGACGCGGGCGTGGTGCGCGCCGCGGGGAGCGAGAACTACCGGGCCGAGGCGGTGCGCTCCGTCTACCACGACACCCCGTTCGCCGGACCGCTCGGGCCGTTCACCATGGGTGCCCAGCGCATGCTGCACCTGCACGAGTTCTACCTGCCCGCCGGGCACTACACCTTCACCGTGACCCCGGCGGCGGGCGCGGTGGACTGGGGCGTGTCGGTCCACGCCGGCACCCAGGCGTACTACGGCAAGAGCGACTCCCCCGACGGCGGCTGCGCCTGGCTCGGGGAGCCGTCGGCGCCGGACCGCGCGTGGGTCACGCTGCCGAGCGGCTATCACTGCGTGGCGGTCTGGAAGGCGATGAGCGGCGGCGTGCCCGTGAGCGGCTCGTACACGCTCACGGCAGTTCCGCAGAGCAGCGACGCGCCGGCGGCGGTGCCGGCGCGCACGGCGCTCGTGTCCGCCTCGCCCAACCCCTTCCGCTCGTCGACCCGTGTCGCCTTCGACCTCGCCGTCGAGGCCGACGTGGCGCTCGAGGTGTACGACGTGCACGGCTCGCGCGTCGCCGTCCTCGCGCGCGGGCGCCGACCCGCCGGCTCGCACCAGGTGGCGTGGGCGGGCCGCGACGCCGCGGGGCGCGACCTGCCGGCCGGCGTCTACCTGCTGCGGCTCGTGGCGGGCGAACAGCGGAGCGTGCGGAAGGCCGTCAAGATCGAGTGAGGCGGCGCCCGCGGGCCGGGGCCGTTTGACGGCCCCGGCCCGCCCCCGTAGCGTCCCTGCGATGAGACGCTCGAACCTGCTGCGGTCCGTCCGCCTCGCCGCCCAAATCGGCATCCTGCTCGCGGCCGTCGTCGAAGGCGTGCGCCTGGCGCGCGGCTGGTCGCTGGCCGGCGTCGAGCGCTACTGCCCCTTTGGCGGCCTCGAGACCGCGTGGTCGTTCGTGACCCGCCGCGGCTTCAGCTGCGCCGCCGGCGAGCTGAACCTGGCGCTCTTCCTCGCGCTCCTCGCCCTCACCCTCGTCGCCCGCAAGGCCTTCTGCTCCTGGGTCTGCCCCGTCGGGTCGGTGAACGAGTGGCTGTTCCGGCTCCTGCGCCGACCGGGCCGGCGCCTCCCCGCCGAGCCGCCGCCGCGCGTGGACCGGGCCTTGCGCTGGCTGCGGCTGCCGGTGCTGGTGGTCATCCTCGTGGCGACCTGGACCACGGGCGAGCTGGTCTTCCGCGCCTATGACCCCTACTACATCATGGTCAGCGCCCACGGGCACGAGGTGCGCCTGTGGAGCTACGCCATCCTGGCCGGCGTGCTCGCCCTGGGCGCCGTCGTCCCCATGGCCTGGTGCCGCTACCTCTGCCCGCTCGGGGTCACGCTCTGGCCTTTCTCGGCACTGGGGCGCATCCGCCTGCGCCGCGACGAGTCCCGCTGCACCGGCTGCGGCGCCTGCACGCGGGCCTGCCCGCACGGCATCCGCGTGGCCGGGGCCGTCGAGGTGCGCTCGGGCGAGTGCACGCTCTGCCTCGAGTGCACGGCGGCCTGCCGGGACGCACGGGCGCTCGAGCTGCGTCTCGAGGGCCGCCGGCCGTGAGGGTCTCCGGCTGGGTCGTGCCCGTCCTCGTCGTTCTCGCGGCCCTCGCCGGCATCGGCGGGGCCCGCTTCCTCGTCGCCCCGAGCTACGTGCGCGACTACGTCGCCGCGAGCGGCCGCCCCGAGACGGTCCGGCTCGTGGTCCGGGGCCTGCGCTGCGTGGACACCGCCGAGCAGCTCGGCGGGCAGCTGGAGGACACCCCCGGGGTCCTGCGCTACGTGGCCTATGCCTCGCGCAACGAGGCCCACGTGACCTACGACGGCGCCGAGACCGGACCGGACGCCATCCGCGCCGCGATCGAGGGCCCGCTGGTGGACGCGGAGAGCGGGGAGATCACGTTCCGGGCCTTCGAGGTCGTCTCCATCGACGGGCGCCGGATGAGGTAGAATGACCCGGCGAATCCCGACAGCCACCGGAGGTCTTACCATGCGCACCCTGAAACCGTTCGTCGCCGTCCTCGTCCTCCTCGCCCTCGCCGCCGGTCCCGCCGTCGCCGCCGAGAAGGCGGTCAAGGCGCACGACATCGCCGTCTTCTCAATCCCGGAGATGACGAAGGGCGGGATCCTGCGGGACCTGGCGAAGGCCCTAGCCGGCGAGCCGGGCGTCATCAAGGCGAAGGCCGACAAGAAGGGCAAGACCTTCAACGTCACGTTCGACCGCCAGGCGACGGAGCCCGCGCGGATCCTGCAGGCGGTGAACACGGTGGCGAAGGAGGCCGCGCTCGTTTCGGTCGGACCGGCGGACCCCAAGGCCGCCGGCGCCAAGGACTGCGGCGGGTGCCCGCGGGCACAGAGCTGCGCGGACAGGAAGTAGCGTCCGCCATGGCCGACGACCGTCACGACGAGTCCCCCGCCCTCGACCGGCGCGACTTCCTGCGGCTCGGTGGCGCGCTGGGCGCCGGCCTGCTGGCCGGCGGCATGGGGCGGCCCGCCGCGGCCGCCCTGCCGCCGCTCCCGGTGAACCCCGCCACGCCGCGGTCCATGCCGACGCGCAACCTGGGCCGCACCGGCTACCAGGTCACGCTCTTCGGCCTCGGCGGCCAGTCCTCGATCGAGAAGCCGGACAACGAGGCGGTGGCCGTGCCCATCATCGAGCGGGCGCTCGACCTGGGCGTGAACTACGTGGACACGGCCGCGGGCTACGGCGGCGAGAAGCGCTGGAGCCAGCGTTACATCGGCCAGGTCATGAAGCGCCGCCGCCACGAGACCTTCCTCACCTCGAAGACCCACGACCGCACCCGCGACGGCTCGCTGCGGCTGCTCGAGGAGTCGCTGCGGCTGCTGAACACCGACCACCTCGACCTGTGGCAGATCCACCGCATCGGCAGCGCGGCCGACGTCGAGCAGGTCTTCGCCAAGGGCGGCGCCATGGAGGCGCTGCAGGAGGCGCGCGAGCAGAAGATGGTGCGCTACCTCGGCGTCACCGGCCACACCGAACCCGAGTCGCTCGTGGAGGCGATCCGGCGCTTCGAGTTCGACACCATCCTGCTCGCCGTCAACGCCGCCGACCCGCACCACCTGAGCTTCTCGCGGCAGCTCCTGCCGCTGGCGGTGGAGAAGCAGATGGGCATCGTCGGCATGAAGATCCCGGCGCGGGGGCGCATCCTCTCGTCGTGGTCCCCCCCGCCGCTCGAGCAACAGCGTCCGAGCGAGCGGCCGGCGAAACCCGGGACGATCGGCATGCGCGAGGCGCTCTACTACGTGCTCTCGCTGCCGGTCAGCACCGTGATCATCGGCTGCGACACGGTGGCCCAGCTCGAGGAGAACGTGGCGCTGGCGCGGGACTTCACGCCCTACAGCGCGGCGCAGCTGGCCGCACTCGAGGTCCGCACCGCGCCGGTGGCGAAGCAGGCGCTCTTCTTCCGCCGCTGGGCGTAGCCGCGACGTCCGCACCCGGCCGTCGCGCGCGCCGAGCGTCGGCTAGGGCGCCGGCG
>CAZSQE010000106.1:0-6760 GCA_964608905.1 uncultured bacterium
GCCCGGCGGGCCCCGGGTTTCGCGGCGATGATAGGAGCGGGCGGCCGGCCGCGCGAGGCGGGCCGGGCGAGCGGGTGCTCCGGACCGACGAGCGCGGCGCGAAGGCCGCCCGAACGAAGGACCGCCGGGCGGCTTGCCCGGCGGTCCGTGCCCCGCGGAACGGGGCGGCGAGACGGGAGAGGGGCGCTACTTCTTCGCCGCCAGCAGCTTCTCCATCTCGTCCATGATGGCGTTCATCTCCTGGATCGCCGCGGTGAACGGGGCGGAGGTCGTCATGTCCACGCCCGCGTCCTTGAGCAGCTCGATCGGGTACTTCGAGCCGCCGGCCGACAGCATCTTCAGGTAGGCGTCGCGGCTCTTCGTCGTCGCCTTGCGGCCCTTGAGCGCGGCCTCGGCCCGCATGTTGGCGGCGATCTGCGACGAGGCGGTGATGCTGGTCGCGTACTGGTAGACGTAGAAGTCGTAGTAGAAGTGGGGGATGTAGGCCCACTCGACGCCGTAGAGGTCCTTCACCGCGCAGACGCCCGCGTCGTGCCCGTAGTAGGTGCGGACCAGCTCGAGGTAGAGCTGGCTGAGGCGCTCGCCGGTGATGGGCTCGCCCTTCTCGCCCATCTCGTGCACCTTGAGTTCGAACTCGGCGAACAGCGTCTGGCGGAAGAGCGTGGTGCGCAGGCCGTCGAGTGAGCTGCCCAGCAGGAAGAGCCGCGTGTCGCGGTCCTTGGTCAGCCCCAGCATGTGGTGCAGCAGCAGGTTCTCGTTCAGCGTCGAGGCCACCTCGGCCACGAAGATCTTGTAGTCGTGGGTCGGGTAGGGCTGGTTCTTGTCGGCCAGGTAGGTGTGCAGCGAGTGGCCCGACTCGTGCGCCAGCGTCGAGACCTCCTCGTACAGCCCGGTGAAGTTCTGCAGCTGGTAGGGGTGCACGCCGTAGGCGCCGGTGCTGTAGGCGCCCGAGCGCTTGCCGGTGGTGGGCACCCAGTCCACCCAGCGGTTCTCGAAGCCGTGCTTGAGCGTGGCCACGTAGTCGGGGCCGAGCGGGGCCAGCGCCTGCACCACCAGGTCCTGCGCCTGCTGGGTGGTGTAGCGCAGGTCCACCTTCTGCACGATGGGGGCGTAGAGGTCCTCGTAGCGCAGCGCGTCCAGGCCCATCATGCGCTGGCGCAGCTTCAGGTAGCGGTGCAGGGTCGGCAGGTTGGCGTGCACGTCGGCGATGAGCTGGGTGTAGACGGCGGTCGGCACGTTCGAGCCGAACAACGCGGCCTCGAGGCACGAGCCGAACTTGTGCACGTCCTTGTTGAACATGTGGGTCTTGACGTTGCCGTCGAGCGTGGTGCCGAGGGTGCGCTCGAAGCCCTGGAAGGCGCCGAAGAACTTCTCGAACACCAGGTCGCGGTCGGCGCGCACGGCGCTGGCGCGGTGCTTGGTGTAGGCCTGCGCGTCGAGGCGGACGGTCTCGCCGGTCGAGAGGGTGACGTCGGGGTAGGGCAGGTCGGCGTCCTTGAACGTGCGGTAGGCGCCGCCGGCGATGTCCGACATGATGGCCGCCTGCGAGGAGATCTTCTCCTCGGCCGCGGTCAGCGTGTGCGGGGCGTAGCGCAGGATGTCGTCGAGGAACATGCGGTAGGGCGCCAGCTTCGGCTCGGCCGCGACGAAGCCGTTCACCTTCTCGGCGCCCAGCGCGAGGATCTCCGGCCGCAGGTAGGACAGCGTGGCGTAGTACTGCACCGCCATCTGCTGCGCCATCTGCGTCATCTCGCGCGGCTTGCCCACCCGGGTGTCCTCGTCGAGCCGCATGCTGGCGTAGACGTAGAGCCGCGTGAAGTCCTGGTCCAGCGCCATCATGGTCGAGAGCGCCTCGTGGAAGACGCCCGCCGACTCGCCCAGCCGGCCCGAGTACGCGCCCAGCTTGGGGATGCGCGCGGCGATGTCGTCCTTGGCCTGGTACCACGCGTCCTCGGTGGCGTAGAGGTCCGCCGTGTTCCACTTGAGCTGCTCGGGCACGTCCGCGCGCTCCTCCGCGCGGGCGGCCGGGGCGACGAGCGCCACCGCCAGCAGGGCGGCCAGCGCCAGGGAGAACCGGTTGCGCTTCATGCGAGGCTCCTCATGGGGTTGGGGACAGCCGCTCGGACCGGACGGGGCACGGCACGGCCCACGCCGGCACGATGGACGGCGCATGGTAGCACGTCCGGGGCTCAGCCGCCGGTCGCGCCCGCGTCGGGCTCGGGCTGCAGGCTGGCGAGCAGCTCGCGCGCCCGCTCGGCGTCCTCGGGGCGCACGCGCAGCCGTCCGGGGCCGAGCGGGATGTCCGAGGCCGCGATGCGGCCGGCCCCCAGGCTCTCCTGCACGCCCTCACCCTCGGCGAAGCAGGGCACTCCCTCGGCGTCGAGCAGCGACTTGGCGACGAGCAGCAGGGAGGCGTCGGCCGTCTTGAGCACGGTCACGAGGTCCACCCACTCGCTCGTCTCCGCTGCCGCCTCCGGCGCCGTCGCCTCGACGAGTTCCGCGCCGCAGGCGGGGCAGCGCTCGATGCCCGGTTCGTATTCGGTGTCGCACCCTGGGCAGTGCATCCCGGCCTCCGTGCGTGGCGGGCGGTGGGCCGGCCCCGCGCGTGCGGCGGTCCCCGCCCCCCCCTCGTCCACGGCGATGGAACCCCGGCCGCGCGGCCGTGTCAATCGATTCCGCGCGGGCCCGCCGGGGCGGCCCGGCGCGCCGGTGGCCGCCCCGCGCGCGTTCGTGCGCTTCCCGCGCGCCGCCGGCCGCCTTCTGCTAGCCTCCCCGGCGTCCCGACGCGGGGGGAGCCGGGCCGGCGCGGCCCGCGCCCCGCCGCGTCCCCATCGCAGGAGTGCCCCGATGAACCGCAAGCCCCGTCCGGCCCGGCTGGCGCTGCTCCTCGCCGCGGCCATCCTCGTCCTCCCGGCGTGGTCCGCCCGGGCCCAGGCGCCGTCCGCGCTGCAGGAGCGGGCCGACCGCTTCCTCGAGGTGGTCAACTCCATCCACCAGGGCGTGTCCACCGTCGAGCAGTACGCCCTGTGGGACGCCAGCACCGACGTCACCCCGGTCCACGACGCCGCGGCCGACGTGGCGAGCAAGGCGCGCGCCGCCTACGCCGGCAGCCCGGCGCTCATCCGCGAGGCGCGCGCGCTGCTCGAGCGCCGCGCCGAACTGACGCCCCTCGCCGTGCGGCAGCTCGAGCGCGTGCTGCTCAATGCCGCCGAGGGCCCGATGACGAACCCGGAGCTGGTGCGGGAGCGCATCGAGGCCGAGACGCGGCAGCTCTCGGCCATGAACGGCTTCACCTTCACGCTCGACGGGCAGCCCATCACGCCCAACCAGATCGGCGAACGGCTCGCGAAGCTCACCGACCTCGACGCCCGGCGCGCCGTGTGGGAGGCCTCGAAGCTGTCGGGCCCCGCCCTGCGCCCGGGGCTCGAGAAGTTGCAGGGGCTGCGCAACCGCGTCGCGGCCGAGCTGGGCTACCCCGACTACTTCGCCCTCAAGGTGGCGGGGCACGACATGACCACCGCCGAGATGGTGCGGATGAACGAGGACTTCCTGCGGGTGCTCGAGCCCCTCTACCTGCAGCTGCACACCTGGGCGAAGCACGAGCTGGCGAGGAAGTACGGGCAGCCGGTGCCGGCGCGCATCCCGGCGCACTGGCTGACGAACCGCTGGTCGCAGGAGTGGAACGCCATGGTGGCCTCGAGCAGCCTCGACGAGGCCTTCCGGGGCCACGACCCGGAGTGGATCGTGCGCACCGCCGAGGCCTTCTGGACCGGCATCGGCCTGGACCCGCTGCCGGAGACGTTCTGGACCAGGTCGGACCTCTACCCGGTGCCGCCGGGCGACCCGCGCAAGAAGAACTCCCACGCCTACAGCTGGCACATGGACTACGGGCGCGACATCCGCTCGCTCATGAGCGTGGAGGCCAACGAGGACTGGTTCGGCACGGCGCACCACGAGACCGGCCACGGCCACTACAGCCTGTGCACGGTGCGGCCCGAGGTGCCGGTGCTGCTGCGCAACGGCGCCAGCCCCTCGTTCGACGAGGCCATCGCCACGCTGGGCGAGCTGGCGGCGCAGCAGCCGGGCTACCTCGAGTCGCTCGGCCTCGTGCCGAAGCAGGCGAAGCGCGACGAGATCGCGCCGCTGCTGCGGCTGGCGCTGGCCGACATCCCGTTCATGTTCTGGGCCTCGGGGGTGATGACCCACTGGGAGGCCGACGTCTACGCGCACGGCATGCCGCCGACGGAGTGGAACGCCCGCTGGTGGCGCTACGTGGCCGACTACCAGGGCGTCGAGCCGCCGGCGCCGCGCGGCGAGGAGTTCTGCGACGCCGCCACCAAGACCCACGTCAACGACTTCCCGGCCTACTACTACTCGTACGCCGTGGCCAAGGTGCTCACCTACCAGCTCAACGACCACATCGCGCGCAAGATCCTCCAGGCCGACCCGCGCCGCTGCACCTACGCCGGCAACCGGGAGGTGGGGGACTTCCTCGCCGGCATGATGCGCAAGGGGGCGACCGAGGACTGGCGCAGCGTGCTGCGCGCGGCCACGGGGGAGGAGCTGTCCACCCGCGCCATGGTCGAGTACTACGCGCCGCTCATGAAGTGGCTGGAGAAGCAGAACCGGGGCCGGAGGATCGGCTGGGAGTAGCCGCACCCGGCGGCGGGCGAACGAACGGGCCCCCGGGGGCGATCCCGGGGGCCCGTTCGCGTCCGATGCCCGGGTTACCTGACGAAGACGACCCGGCGCGACTGCATCACGCCGCCCACCGCGAGGCGGGTGAAGTACACGCCCGCCTGCGCCGGCCGGCCGTCGTCCCCCGCGCCGTCCCACACCGTGACGTGCTCCCCGGCCGGGAGCGCCGCGCGCACCAGCTGCCGCACCTGCCGTCCGGCCACGTCGTAGACGGCGAGGTCGGCCGCGCCGGCCGCCGGCATGCGGAAGTGGATCGAGGTCGAGGTGCGGAACGGGTTGGGGCGGCCCGCCAGCAGCGCGAGCCGTCCGGGCGTGACGTCCGTCGGCACGGTGGTCGTGCGCGGCAGCCAGCCGATGTCCTCGAAGGCGTACTGCGTGAGGTCCACGCTCGAGGTCAGGTCCGGGTTGATGGACGGCTCCATGAGCAGGTTGGGTGAGCAACTCACGTCGAAGTGCGAGACCGACGAGCCCGACTGGTAGGGGTTGGGCGTGTACATCATCACCCGCCCCGCGGGGTCGGCGCCCGCCATCAGGTCCGGGTCCACCATGAGCGTGACGTTGAGGCCGGCGGCGAGCTGCGCCTTGAGGGCGGCCCCGTCGGCCTGCGTCACCATGACGGCCGGGATGACGACGGTCGGGTCGGTGCCGCCCATCCCGGGCGGCGGGGCGCCGGCGGCGTTGTTGACGACGATGACGCCGACGGCGCCGGCGTCCTGGCAGGTCTTGGCCTTGGCCGCGAACGCGCAGATGCCGCGGTCCACGATGGCGATCCTGCCGGCCATCTCGGCAGCGTTGGTGAGGGCCGAGCAGGCGTCGTTGAACGGCGAGACGGCGTCCACGCCCAGTACCACGTCGCCGGTCACGCCCGGGGTGCCGAGGGGGGCGCCGAAGCTGGCCGTGCCTACCGCGTAGTCGCCGGCGATCGCGCCCGGGGCGTTCACGCGCAGCAGCGGCCGGCCGTAGTCGAGCGTCAGCGGGGCCATGAACCGGGTCGCCGCGCCGTCCCAGAGCAGCTTGTAGGGCACGATGGCCGAGGCCGCCCGCTGGGCGTTCGACTCCTCGTTCCAGTGCAGCCCGGTGGTCTCGTCGTAGAGGAACCGGCAGAAGACGTCCGGGTAGCCGCTGAAGAGCTGGCCGGTGGTGCCGCTGGCGTAGGTGGCGAAGCCCAGGCCGTGGCCGATCTCGTGCAGCACGACGGCCAGCAGGTCGATCTGGTTGGACGCCTGCTCGTGGTCGTAGCCGTAGTACCAGGAGGAGCCATCCAGGCAGCCGGCGTTGCCGAGGCTGGAGTTGAACTGGGCCGACAGGTCCGAGTTCGCGCCGTCGAGGTCGTAGCCGGCCAGCTTGTTGGCCAGGGCCTGCGGGTACCAGGTCCCCGTGAACTCCGCGCCGGCGAAGTCGCGGTGCACCGTGGTCGTGCCGGCGCTGCCCAGCACCGCGCTGGTCGGGGAGCAGCTCAGCGGGTTGAACTGTGCGTTCACCAGGATGGCGACGTCACTGGGCAGGAGGCCGCCCCAGACGGACGCCGCCTGCTGGAAGACGTTCAGGCGCTGCTGGCCCACGGTGGTGCCGGGGTTGCCGCCCACCGGCGTGGCCGCCGTCGGGTCGTTGAAGCCCTCGCCGGCGCTGTCGAGGTTGACGATGGTGATGGTCGCCGCCTGCGCGAAAGTGGCGGCGCACACGAGTGCGAGCGCCGGCAGTAGCCGGGCGAGGCGGGGGAGGAGGCGCGTGGTCATGGCTACCTCTCCTCCGGGAGCGGGTGGGCCGGCGGCGCGGTGAGCGCGCGCCACAGGGCGGATGGCTCGTCCGCGTGGACGAAGCGGCGGCCGCCGAGCGCGTCGAGCCGCACGACGGTGAAGCTCTGGAAGCGGCCCTGCAGGTCCACCATCCACGATCCGTCGGGCAGGCGCACCGATTCGAGTCCGGCCGAGCTGCGCAGCAGCCCGGTGCGCTCGGCGGCGCTCAACTCGAGCATCTGCGCGGCCGAGGGCATGCCGAGCCGGCCGGTCTCGGGGTCCACCGCGATGACCGCGCCGGCGGGCGCGGGCGCCTGGACCGGCGC
>CAZSQE010000107.1:0-6721 GCA_964608905.1 uncultured bacterium
CCTCCATGTCCCCGAACCCCCGGAGGCCGACCCCGAGGTCGCGGGCCAGGAGCCGCAGCGCCTCGCGCAGCTGCGCGTAGGGGGTACCGAACTCGACCCGCTGTCGGCCCGCCGCGGGGACGACGCCCGGGATGGGCCGCGGCATCACGCCCGGCGGCACGTAGAGCGCGCCCCCGTTCTCGCTGATGAACGGATCGTGGTTCCCGATCCGCCGTCGCCAGGCCTCGATCTCGGCGCGCGTCTTGCTGCTCGCGATCACCAGCGGGATGCCCCGACGCGCCAGCTCGGCCACGGCCCCCCGCGCCGCGGTCCAGTCGTAGTCCTCGTGGCGCAACAGCGTCCCGTCCAGGTCGGTGAACACGACCAGGGCCGGAGCCGCGCGCCCGTCACGCGTTGTCGGCATCGATCGCCTCGCGGTAGCGCGGGAGGAAGTCGGGGATCGCCGAGGTGACCCGGTTCCAGTTGGGCAGGCCGGTCTGCGCCAGCGGGGCTCGCTCGAATTCCTCGCAGCCGCGCTCCAGGGCGTCCATGAACACCTCCACCGCCAGGGTCTCGGCGTGGCGGTCGAACAGCAGCCCGTTGGTCACCGCGTCGTCGTGGTAGCTGCGGATGGCGTCCTGGGCGTTGCGCAGGTAGGACACCTTGAGCGTGGTGTAGAACCCGGACCCGAAGACCACTCCCTCCATCGCCAGCGTGCGCAGCACGGACTTGCAGATATCCCCCGACATGCGGTTGAGGCCGGCGGACGAGTCGTCCCGCGAGAGGGCCTGGTGCTTGTGCTCGTAGTTCTCGGCCACGTCCACCTGGCAGACCCGCCGCAGGGAGGTGTTGCGGTAGACCTCGGCGAGCATCCCGATCTCCAGGCCCCAGTCGCCCGGGATGCGGAGGTAGCGGGCGAGGTCCGTGTGCATCGCGAACTCCCCCGACAGCGCGTAGCGGAAGCTGTCCAGGTAGCGCAGGTACGGCACCGAGCCGACGAGCTGGATCAGCGAACGGACCAGCGGCGATAGGAACAGGCGGGTGACCCGTCCGTGCAGACGATCGGTGACGCGGGCGTAGTAGCCCTTGGCATACTCGTAGCCGAGGCTGGGCTGCACGAGCGGGTAGCAGAGCCGCCCGAGCATCGCGCGGTCGTAGGAGACGATGTCCGCGTCGTGGAGCGCGATGGCCTTGGCGCGGCCGCCGGCCAGCACGCAGCCGATGGAGAGCCAGCTCGCACGTCCCTTGCCCGGAGGCCCGATGTCGAGCCGGTTCTCGAGCAGCAGCCGGATGAGGCCCTGGACCCGCTCGCCCTCGATCCAGATGAGCCGGCAGCGCCGCCCGAGCGGTGCGAAGAAGCGCCGGGCCTGCTCGAACTGGCGGCGGTCCGCCCGGCCGATGGGGATCACGATCTCGTCCAGGTAGTCCACCCGCGTCAACTCCTCGACGATCCCGCCGATGGCGGGCCGTTCGAGCTCCGAGATGAGGCACGGGATGATCAGCGCGACCGGGTTCGCGTGGCCGTGCAGACGCAGTTCCGCGGCCAGGGTCTCGGGGGGCGCCTGGCCGAGCCGGTGCAGCGTCGTGATGACGCCGTTCTGGAAGAAGTCGCTCATGGCCTGGCCTCCCGATCAGAGGTGGGATAGCGTCTCCTGGTCCTCGCCGTGGGCCTCGCGGGTCATGCGCTCGAGGGACTGGCGGGCCAGCTCCTTGCCGGCCAGGCCGTAGGCCAGGGCGGCCGCGAGCACGCCGCCCCCCAGCAGGATGGCGAGCACGACGAGCGCGATGTCGCGTCCGAAGCCGAGGTTCTCCAGCGCCAGCGCGGCGAAGAAGACCCCGATCAGCAGCCGCACGCCGCCGGCCAGCCAGCGCGCGCCGTGGATCTGCGCGTTGACCGACCAGATCAGGACGCCGCGTCCCGCGAAGACGCTCACCGCGTAGCCCGTCACCAGCAGGAGCAACCCGGCGACCAGCCGCGGCAGGTAGGCCACCATGGCGGCGAGGACGACGTCGGTCGCCTCGGCGCTCAGGATGGACAGCGCTCCCAGCAGCGTCACGATGACAATCAGCCAGCGGAACAGTTGTCCGACCAGCACGGACGGCTGCTGCCGCAGGCCGGCCCGTCGCAGCGAGTCCGCCACGTGCGGGCGGTTCGCGATGCGGTCGAAGCCGGCGGCCCGGAGGACCCAGCGCAGCAGCGCTTCCACCAGCCAGGCCACGAACAGGCCGGCCGCCAGCACGATGACGATGGCCAGCAGCACGGGCAACAGGGCCTCTCCCCGCTGCAGGAACCGCGTGAGCGGGTCCCACAGCGAACTCGTCGTCAGGGCGATCATGATGGCATCCTCCCTTCCCGCCAGGCATCGGCGAGGCGTGGTTTGAGCGACTCGAAGAGCGCGCACAGCGCGTCCAGCCCGGTCTCCACCTCCGGGGCCCCGTAGTCCGCGGCCTGGTTGACCCAGGAGGCCGTGCGTCCCAGGTAGAGCGGCGTGAGGCTCCGCAGCAGGTGGTCCGGGTTCAGGCGCCGCAGGTGGTAGGCGAGCACGAACGCCTGGATCGTCCGCACCCAGAGGTCCTCCGGCATGTGGAACGTCCCGGGCGTGCGTCCGGCCAGCTTCGCCAGGCGGCCGCGGGTCTCCACATCGAGGAACTGCGCGTAGAGGGGCGCGAAGTCGCGCGCGCCCTGGTCGTAGGCCCGGACCATCCGCCCGATGTCCACGGCCACCGGCTCGAGCCCGACCTCGTAGCGGAAGCCGAACTCGGGCACCGGCTCCGAGCCCCGCACCTCGAGCCAGAAGGCCGCGTGGATCTCCAGCTGGGCGAACAGCGACCCGGTGACCTGCGCGAGCATCGTGCTCAGGTGGGCGCCCGGGTCCTTCGCGTCGTGGATCTTCGCCCCGAGGTAGGACTGGCACACGCGGAAGTCGCCCACCAGCGCGGTCGTGGTCATCCAGATGTCGATGCCGTAGCGCGCGATGTCGCCCTGCCAGACGTCGTGGTCCATGAAGTGCGCCGCCAGGCGCCCCGAGAAGCCGAAATCGCCGCCGATCGGCTGCCGGATGCGGCGGCCGTAGAGCGCGCGCACCAGCGGATAGACGACGGAGTTCGTGATGGTGCCGTCGAACTTGTGCCGCGCGTACAGGGGGCAGACGTAGTCGAAGCCCTCGTCCAGCACCGGGGCGAGCAGGAGCTGCAGCCACTCCGGCGTGATGCTCCGCAGGTCGGAGTCCACGACCGCGCAGGCCCGGGCCCGCAGGCGACACGCGATCTCGAAGATGGTGCGGAAGGCGCTGCCCTTGCCCGGCAGGCCCTGGTACGCCGTGACGACCCGGTGCACCGGCCGGGGCGTCTGGGTCAGCAGGATCGCCCGCGTCGCCCCCAGCTCGGCCCCCGCCACCAGCGCGGGCGTGCCGTCGCTGGAGCCGCCGTCGGAGTTGACCAGCACGGCGCGGTGCGCGGGGAAGTACTTCGCCAGGCCCGCGGTGACCGCGTGCACGACGTGGGGGATCGTGCGCGCGTTGTTGAACGACGGGATGCCGACGACGATGTCGGCCCCGCCGATGGCGTCCAGCTGCCGTCTCACGTCGTCGCGCAGGATGGTAGGCTCCGCCATGTCCCCCTCACTCCCGCGTCTCGCCGGCGACGGCGAGACGCGCGCCGCTGTCGGCATCGAACCAGTGCACCCGCTCCGGCGGCCAGCGCAGCCAGAGCGTCTCCGGCCAGTCGGCCGGCTCGGCCAGGACCCGCACATCCTCCCCCCCGACCCGCAGGTTGAGCAACGCCCCGGCCCCGAGGGGCTCGACCACGACGCGGCGCGCCTCCAACGCGCCGGCCAGCGGTCGGGCCGAGACCTCGGCGTCCTCGGGCCGCATGCCGGCGCACAGCCGGTCCGCGACCGGCAGCCCCGCCGGCACCGGCACCCGCACGCCGCGGCAGGCGAGCGCGTCCCCCTCGCGCCGCCCCTGCCACAGGGTCATGCGCGGGCTGCCCACGAAGTTCGCCACGAACGTGTCGGCCGGCCGGCGATAGACGTCCAGCGGCGCCCCCTGCTGCAGGATCCGGCCCGAGCGCATCACGACGAGGTCGTCGGAGAGGCTCATCGCCTCGGTCTGGTCGTGCGTCACGTAGATCACCGTCGCGCCGACGCGCCCGAACAGGGCCTTCAGCTCGGCCCGCATGCCCTCGCGCAGCAGGGCATCCAGGTTCGAGAGCGGCTCGTCCAGCAGGTAGAGACGCGGCCGGCGCACCAGCGCCCGCCCCAGCGCCACCCGCTGCTGCTGCCCGCCGGAGAGCTGGCCGGGACGCCGGTCCAGCAGCTCCGCGATGCCGAGCAGCGCCGCGGTCTCACGCACGCGTCCTGCCACCTCCCGGCGCGGGACGCGCTGCGTCTCCAGCGCCAGCGAGAGGTTGCCGGCCACGGTGAGGTGCGGGTAGAGGGCGTAGTTCTGGAACACAAGGCCCACGCCCCGGCGGCCCGCCGGCACGTCGTCGAGACGCTCGCCGTCGAGGTGCAGGGTCCCGGCGGTGGCGCGCTCGAGCCCGGCCACGATGCGCAGCAGCGTGGACTTCCCGCAACCCGACGGCCCCAGCAGGGTCAGCACGCGGCCCGGGCGCGCGACGAAGGAGACCCCGTCGAGCGCGCGCGTCCCGTCGGGGAAGATCTTGGTCAGGTCGGTGCCCCGGAGTTCGGCCACGGTCACCCCTTGATCGCGCCCCGGGTCAGCCCCGAGACGATCCGCCGTTCGAACACTAGCACGAGCGCGACGAGCGGCAGGGTGGCGATGACGATCGCCGCCGACAGCTGTCCCCACGGGATCTCGTAGAGCGACGCGCCGCTGACGCTCGCGATGCCCGCGGTCACGGTCTTGCCGGTGTCGCGCGTCATGAAGGTCAGGGACAGCATGAACTCGTTCCAGCAGAAGATGAAGACCAGGATCGCCGTCGTCGCCAGCGCCGGCAGCGCCAGGGGCAGGTGGATGCGCCACAGGCGCCGCAGCGCCGTCAGGCCGTCGAGCCGCGCGGCCTCGTCGAGCTCGACCGGCAGCGCCCGGAACGCGCTCTCCAGCACCCACACGGCCAGCGGCAGGTTCAGCGCGGCGTAGGGGAGCACGAGAGCGAGCGGGTGGTTGATCCAGCCGACCGCCCGCGCGCCCTCGTAGAGCGGGAAGAGGAGGAGGATGGGCGGGAAGAGCGAGACCACCAGCAGGCCCAGCAGCATCCCGACGCGGCCGCGGCCCGGCATGCGGGCGAGGGCCGCGGCGGCCAGCGCGGCGAGGGCGACGCACAGCGCCGTGGCCCCGGCGGAGATCCAGGCGCTGTTCGCCAGGTAGTGGGCGAAGGGCTTGCGCTCCCACAGGGTCGCGACGTGCTCCCACGTCGCGGGACGGGGCAGGTAGACCGTGGGCACGCGGGTGATCTGGCTGTCGGGCTTGAGCGCCGTGAGGGCCTGCCAGAGCGCGGGCGCCAGGCTCCACGCCAGGACGAGCGCGACGGCCAGCGTGCGCGCGGCGCCCGCCGCGAGCGCACGGGCTCTCGTCGCTCCGCCGCCCGGGCCACTCACGCGTGCCTCCGTGCCCGCGCCCCCGCGAGGCGCATGGTGGCCGCCACCAGCAGGGCGACGAGCAGCGCCCCCTGCACGGCCACGGCGGAGCCGTAGCCGAACTCGAGGTAGCGGAAGTAGTTCTGGTAGGCGTACAGGGACACCGTCTCGGTCGCGCCGCCCGGGCCCCCGCCGGTCATGACGTAGGGCAGGTCGAAGGCGCCGTACGCCTGCACCGTCCGGAACGCGAGGGCCACGAGCAGGGATGGCGCCAGCAGCGGCAGCACGACGCGCCACAGGCGCTGCCGGGCGGACAGACCGTCCACGCGGGCCGCCTCCAGCACCTGTTCCGGGATGCCCTGCAGTCCCGCCAGCACGATGAGCATGACGAAGGGGGTCGTCTTCCACACGTCCGCCACGACCAGCGCCATCATGGCGGTGGCCGGTCCGCCGAGCCACGCCACCGGGCGCGAGACGAGACCCAGGCGTCCGAGCAGGTCGTTGAGGACCCCGAAGGAGTCGTTGAAGATCCACGCCCAGGCCAGGGCCATCACGGCCGTCGGCAGGGCCCAGGGCAGCATCGCCAGCGCGCGCACGCCGCCCCGACCCCGGAAGCGCTGGTGGAGCAGCAGGGCGAAGGCGGTGCCCAGCACCATCTCGAGGCTCACCGACAGCACGGTGAACACGGTGGTGTTGCGGAGCGCGGTCCACCAGCGCCCGTCCTGCCAGAGCCACCCGAACTGGTCGAGCCCCGTCCACCGGGTGACGATCCCTCCCTCGAGCTCCACGCGGCACAGGCTGAGCTGCACCACCCGCAGGATGGGGAGCGCCACGACCAGCCCCAGCAGCAGCAGGGCGGGGGCGAGCAGCAGCACGCGCTCCGTGCTCCAGCCCCGGGCCCTCACCGGAGCGCCCCCGGCGGCGGCGCGTCCCGGCGCGTCCCCAGCAACGCCCGGGTCTCGCGGGCCGCGGCGCGCAGCGCGCGCTCCGGCCGGTCGGTCCCCGCGAGCGCCGCGCTCAGGTGCCGCTGCAGGACGTCGGACGCCAGCGCGTAGCGGGCGATGGCCGGCCGGGCCACCGCGTGCTCGTGGATCCGTCCCAGCTCCGGGAGGAACGGGTTCGCCGCCAGCAGTTCCGGGTCCGCGTAGGCCTCCCGGCGCGCGGGAGCGTAGCCCGTCGGCGCGCACAGCGCCCGCTGGCCGT
>CAZSQE010000108.1:0-6714 GCA_964608905.1 uncultured bacterium
GTCCACGGCCAGCGGCATGTCGCCGCTGGCCGTGGACACGGCGTCGCCCCGGCGCAGCCGCAGCTCCGCCACGCGCAGCCGCTCGTCGCGGAAGCCGGCGCGCAGCTCGACGCGGTCGGCGACCAGGCTGTCGCGCCCGAGCGGCGCCGCCTCCGCCCGCAGCCCCAGGTCGGGCGCGTCGGGACGGCCGGCGATCTCCAGCACGCCGCCCAGCCGGCCGTTGAGCCCGCGCGCCCCCGGGAGCAGCCGCCCGAGCCGGTCGAGCGGGAACGTCTCGGCCACCAGCCGGCCCCGCCAGGACGCGGCCGTCGCCAGCCAGTCCCGCACGCCCGGAGCGGTGAGCGTGTCCGGCCAGGCCGCGCGCGTCCCGTCGAAGGCCAGCTCGCCGCGCAGCGAGCCACCGCCCAGGCGGTACGCGAAGTCCCGCACCGCCAGGCTGCCCGGCGCCCCCGCCAGCACCAGGCGCGCCGAGTCGCCGCTGTGCCCGAGCGCGCCGGGGCGCCGGGCCAGCGCCTCGAAGGCCCAGCGCGGATCGCCCGCGCGCCCGCTCACCGTCAGCACCGCGTCGGCGCTGCCGCTCAGCTCCCACTCGGGCGGCAGGCCGAGCCGGCCCAGGTCGAGCGCCGTGGCGCGGCCGGTCCAGTCGTAGCTGCCCCCGGGCACCGCCCAGCGGCCGGCGGCCTCGAGGCGCGAGGCGGAGTCGCGTGCGGCGAAGCGCCGGAACGTCACCCCCTCCGCGTCGCCGGCCAGTTCGAGCCGCCCCTCCGCGCGCCAGTCGAACTGGCGGCTGCGCGCCCGGGCCCGCTCCAGCGTCGTGGTCCAGCCGGCGCGGCCCCAGCGGCAGTCGCCCGCCACCGCGACCACCGTGTCGCCGGCCGCCGCCACGACGTCCTCCAGGCGGGCGGTCCCGTCCCCGACCCGCACCCGCGCCCGCGCGCTGTCGAAGTGCACGCCGAGGTAGCTCACGTCCCGCAACCGCACCTCCGGCAGCGCGACGTCGGGTCGCGGCAGCAGCGTGCCGCTCACCGCGTCCAGCGACCACGACGACGCCTCGAAGCCCAGCCACGAGACGGGGCTGCCGGCCAGCGCGCCGGTCACCCGCAGCGCGCCGTCCCGGCTCTCGGCCGTGCCCGAGCCGCTCCCGAGCAGGCCGCGGATGCCGCTGGCGCGCCCGTCGGGCCACTCCTCCAGCGGGAACCTCTCCGCCTTCCACGCCCCCTGCCAGGCGCCCCGGTCCATGTCCGCGTCCAGTTCCATGTGCCCGCCGCGCCGCCACATCGTGACGGCGAACGTGCCGGGCAGGTCCGACGGGGCGTCCACCCGCACCTGCGCCGAGTCCGCGCGCCAGCCGGCCAGCACCGAGCCGCCCAGCGTCGCCTCGAAGCGCGAGCCCGCCGGTCCCTTCCGCCACGACCAGTAGTGCATCCGCCCCGCCAGGTCCCCGGACGGCCAGCCGCGCAGCCCGATGGCGTGCCAGTGCACCGGGTCGCCGCGCGTCACCTGCCCGCTCACGTCCAGGTCGCTCGCCGTGTACGCCACGCGCCCGTCGAAGGTGCCCGCCGGCGAGGTGCCGAGCAGCGGCCCCACGGTGAGACGCCCGTCGCGCCAGCGGAACTCGGCGCGCGCCTGCAGCGGCACGCTGTCCCACACCGCCTCCGCCGTCCCCGCGCCGCTCACGCCGCGCTCGAAGCGCAGGTCGAAGCGGCCCGCGCCCTGCCCGGACACGTCGAACAGGCGGTTGGCGAACACCTTCGCCAGCCAACTCCAGCGCACCCGCTTCAGCTCGACGTGCGCGAAGCGGGCCGGCGCGCCGGCCCGCCAGCCGCCGTGCGCGGTCAGCTCCACCTCGCCGGTGCGCAGGCTCGTCACCTCGAAGCGCGCGCTGTCGCCGGCGGTGAAGCGGCCGCGCAGGTCCTCCAGCCGGCTGTCCCACGGGCCCCGCGCCCAGCGCATCCGCTCGATCTCGACCCGCTCGCCGCGGCCCAGCTGCGCCCGCGCCGTCAACTCCAGCCCGCGCACGCCGAGGCTGGTGTCGGGCAGCTCGATCGTGGCGTCCGCCAGGGTGAGCCGGACGTCGAACTCGCGCGCCGGCCCGACCCGCTTCGGGCCCGCGCGCCAGGCCGGCAGCCGCAGGCGGCCGTCGGCGCCGCGGACCAGCCGCACCACCGGCCGCTCGAGCCGCACCTCGAGCGAGCGGGTGCGCCCGAAGGCGAGGTCCCAGGGCGCGTAGCTCAGCGACATCGAGCGCGCCTCGAGCACCACCGGGCCACCCTCGCCCCGGAAGCGCAGGCGGGGCTCGACGATGCGCACGCTGCGGAACGGGTTCCCGCGCACGTCCTGCACGTCCAGCACCAGGTCGCTGCGCTCGGCCAGCACGCGGTTGATGACCACCGTCAGGTGACCGGCGACGTACTCGGTGTGGCGGGTCAGCCAGATCAGCCCGGCCGAGGCCGTCACCACCACCAGGCCGAGGGCCGACAGCACGATGAGCCAGGCGATCCGCCCCGCCGAGCGGCGGGCGCGCGGCGGCAGCGCCTGCTCGACCGCGTCCTCGACCCGGCCGTGCAGTTCGCGCATCTCCTCGCGCACCGCCTCGACCACGCCCTCGTGGTGCGGCGGCTCCGGCCCGGCGGAGGCGGGCGGCGCCGGGGTCGGCGGGGGGTCGCGCGGCTCGAGCGGGCTCATGGCGTCAGAACGCCGGGCCCACGGCGAACTGCACCGCGCCCCGCCGGTGGCCGCGCTCGGCGCCCCAGGTCACGTCGAGGCGCACCGGCGCGAAGGCCAGGTTGAAGCGGCCGCCAACGCCGTAGACGTAGCGCACGTCGCCGGCGTCCAGCTCGGCGCGGCCCAGCCGCGGCGTGAAGTCCGCCAGGCGGATGAACTCGGGCCGCGTCCAGACGTTGCCGGCGTCCACGAACAGCTCCAGGCCGAACAACCCCACCACCGGCACGCGCAGCTCGGCGTTGCCGGCCAGCAGCGCCAGGCCGCCGGCGCGGGCGATCTCGTTCTCGGCGTAGCCCCGCACCGAGTTCACTCCGCCCAGCCGGAACACGTCCTCGGTGGGCACGCGCGCCACCTCCCGGTCCACCGCGCCGCTCGGCACGAAGTCCTGGCGCTCGCCGAAGGGCTTCACCAGGCCGCCGCGCACCCGCGTCGCCAGCACCCAGCCCGCCCGCCGCAGCGGCGTGAACCACGAGGCACTGGCCTGGAACTTGGTGAAACTGGTCGAGCCCTTGAACGGCCCGCCCGCCAGCTCGGCCGAGGCCACCTGCAGGCCGCCGCGCGTGGTGAGCAGCGGGCTGTCGCGCCGGTCCCGCTCGCCGGCGAGCTGCAGCCGGTGCGTCGAGTACGAGGGCAGGAACTCGCGCCGCACGCTGTCGCGGTACGCCTCGGGCAGGGCCGCGTCGAGGAACTTCAGCTCCTGGTCGGTCACCCAGGTATTGTCCTGGGCGAGCCGCACGTAGGTGCGGCGCCCGAACTTGCGCTGCACCTGGAAGGTGACGCCGTGCCCGCGCTTGGCGATCTCGAGCGTGTCGATGCGGAAGTCGCGGCGCTTCTCGGCGTACACGGTGAGCTGCGAGCGGTTGCGCGTGCCGAACAGCCAGGGCACCACCAGGCTGGCCTCCCCGCGCAGCAGCAGGAAGCGCCGGAGGTCGGCGTGCTGGTCGAGGGCGAGCTGGGCGCCGAGGTAGCCGAGCAGCGCCTGCCGCCCCAGGCTGCGGCTGCCCCACTCGCCCACCACGCGCAGGCGCTCCTGCGTGCCGCTGCCCACGCCGGCGTCGAGCCAGCGGCGCTTGCGCTCGCGCACGTGCACGAGGAAGTCCATGCGCGGCTCGACCGGGTCGGGCTGCGGCGTGATCAGCACCTCGCTGAACAGCCCGGTCTCGTAGAGGCGCTCCTCCGACTCCTCGACCCGCGAGAGCCGGAAGACGCCGCCCGGGCGCAGCAGCAGCTCGCGCCGCACGTGCCGCTCGCGCGTCCGCAGCCGGCCGGCCTGGGCCAGCCGGACCTCCCCGACGCGGTAGAGCGGGCCCTCCTCCACCCGGTAGGTGACGTGCACGCTCAGCGAGTCGGGGTCGCCGCGCCGCGCCGTGCCCACCACCCGCGGCAGGTAGCCGCGCTCCCCCGCCTGCCGGGCGATGATCGCCGTGTCCCCCAGCAGGTAGGCCGGGTTGAACGGCCGGCCCACCCGGGCGTAGAGCGAGCGGCGCAGCGCCTCCGGCGGCACGGCCGTCAGCCCCGCGAACGAGACCGAGGCGATGCGCGAGGGGCGCCCCTCCTCGATCAGGAACAGCACCTTCACCCGGCCCGGGTCGCGGACCTGCACCAGGCTGTCGCGCACGCGCGCGTCGAGGTAGCCGTGCTGCCGGTAGACCAGCTCGATGGCCTCGCCGTCCGAGCGCAGGAAGTCGGCGCGCAGCGTGCGCCGCTCGCCCCAGGGCAGGATGGACGGCGGCCGCGTCTTGAGCACGGCGAGGATCTCGCGCCGCGGGACCGCGCGGCGCCCGCGCAGCTCCACCGCGGCCACGGACTTGAGCTGGCTTTCGAGGTCGCTGCGGGCCGCGGCCGTCCCCGGCGGGCCGGCGAGCAGCGCGGCCACCGCGGCCGCGGCGAGGAGGGGCGCGGCCCCCGGGACGCGCCTACGGTGGAGACGGGGCAACCGTTCGCTCCTGGGGAGCCTTGTTCAGCGCCATCTGCCGCCGCACGATCCGCATCGGGTCGTTGGCCAGGACCAGCAGGAGCAGCGCGCCCACCACGACCAGCCCCACCTTCTGGAAGCGCGCGTAGCCCCGCGCCGACAGCGTCCGGCCGCGCACCGCCTGCAGCACGGCCAGCAGGATGTGCCCGCCGTCGAGGATGGGCAGCGGCAGCAGGTTGAAGGCCATGACGGCGGCGTTGATCATGGCCATGAACAGCAGGAACGCGTCGGGGCCGCGCCGCGCCTGCTCGGCGGCCGCCTGGGCGATGTAGAGCGGCCCGCCCACGTACTCGCCGTAGTAGAGCGGCCGGCTCACCGTGAGCCACAGGCCGCGGTACACGCCCGCGACCACCGCCCACGTCCCCGGGACGCCGTAGACGAGCGACTCGAGCACGCCGTAGCGCTCGACGTAGACGCTGCGCCGCGGCGCCTCGATGCCGATGCGGCCGCCGCCGCCGTCGCCCGAGTTCATCGGCGTGACCGTGAGGTCGAAGGTCCGTCCGCCGCGCTCGACGCGCAGCGTCACCGGCCGGTCGGTCTGGCTGCCGAGCGCCGCCGGCAGGTCGTTCCACGTCGTCACCGGCGCGCCGTTCACCGCCAGGATGCGGTCGCCCTCCTGCAGGCCCGCCTTGTAGGCGGGCATGCCGGTCATCACCGAGCCCACCACCGCCGGCTGGGGCTGCGGGCGCAGGCCCGTCAGCACCCGGACCCGCTCCCCGGCGGCGATCGTCAGCGGCAGCCGCGCGCCCCCCCGCTCCACGACCACGCCCAGGTCGCGGCCCTTCGGCGCGTGCTCGCCGGCCGTGAAGATGGCGATCCACGAGTCGATCTTCCGGCCGCCCACCTCCACGACGCGGTCGCCCTCGCGCAGCCCGGCGGCGTAGGCGCCGCTGGTGTCGGCCACGGCGCCCAGCACGTTCGGCGAGTCGGTGTGCCCGACCCCGACCAGGTACATCACCACCAGGACGACGTAGGCGGTGACCAGGTTCGCGGCCGGGCCCGCCAGCGCCACGAGGATGCGTCCGTACCAGGGGTGGGTCAGGTACTCGTCCGGCCCGCCCGTCGGCAGGCTGCCGTCCTCGTTCGGGCTGTCGCCGGCCATCTGCACGTAGCCGCCCAGCGGGAACCAGGCCAGCCGGTACTCCGTCTCGCCCCGGCGGACCCGGAGCAGGGCCGGGCCGAAGCCCAGCGAGAAGGCGAGGACCCGGATCCCGCGCAGCTTGGCCATGGCGAAGTGGCCCAGCTCGTGGACGAAGATCACGATACCCAGTACGACCGCGAACGGGATGACGAACTGCGGGATGCTCGTCCAGTGCATCAAGGTCCTCCGCCAAGGGCGCTTCCGGACGCAGGCTATCCCGCTGCGGCGAGACCGGTCAAGCCTCGGCGGGACCTCGGCTTCGCGCCCGCCCGTCCCGCTCGCGCAGCACCGCCTCGTACTGGGCGAGCGTGCGCTCCACCATGCGGCCCACGTCGAAGTCCCGCACCGACACCAGCGCCGCCTCCGCCCAGCGCCGTCGCTCCTCCGGCCGCTCGAGCGCCTCGAGCAGCCCGCGCGCCAGCGCCTCCGGGTCGCGCCCGGGCACCAGCCGGCCCGTGCGCCCGTCGGCCACCACGTCGGGCACCCCGCCGACCGCCGTCGCCACCACCGGCACGCCCAGCGACTGCGCGTCGAGCAGCGACGTGCACAGGCCCTCGAGGTGCGACGACAGCGCGAAGACCGTGAACTGCGCCAGCAGGCCGAGCGCGTCGCCGCGGAAGCCCAGCAGGTGCACGTGCCGCTCGAGCCCCAGCCCGGCGCGCAGCCGCTCCAGCGCGGGGCGGCACTCCCCCTCGCCCACCCAGGCGAAGTGCGCGTCGGGCCTCGCCGCCGTCACCCGCGCCGCCGCGCGCAGCAGCGTGGCGTGGTCCTTGTGCGGCGCCAGCGCCGCCACCGTGCCCACCACCGGCGCGCCCGGCGGCACGCCGAGCAGACCCCGCAGGTCCGGCGCGCCCGCGCCGGCCCCGCGCACCCC
>CAZSQE010000109.1:0-6711 GCA_964608905.1 uncultured bacterium
CGGCCGGAGCCGTCCCCGGGAATGGGACCTTCGTAGCCCCGCCGGGCGTTCCGCACGGCCCCGGACGGCCCGGAACGCGTCCCGCGACACCCAATTTGCCCTTGGCTTCCCCGGCTCCCCGCTGCGACAATTGTAGGCACGCTTCGATGATCCGGGGCTCCCCCGGCCCGTCTCCGGCGTTGGCAGACGCGGGAGGCGCGGACCTGGGTCCGGCGCGTCGAGGAGGTTCGGGAACCGTCGCGGACAGTGAAGACGGGCCTTCGGGCCCCTGTCGGCGGCGGCGCGGAGACCGACGTCCGGCGGGCAAGAGCCGGCGGACGGTCGCCGCACCCGAGCAACGCGGACGGCTGCCCCGTTCGCCGAGCAACGGGATCGCCCGGGTGACCCCCGGGCGTTTTCGTTGCCGCGGGCGAGGATGGCGGCCGCCGGTCGCATCGCTTGCGGTCCCGCAGGCGACCCCCCACAATCGCCGGGCCATGAGCGTGCTCAGGCTCGGCCTCGCCCAGATCAACCCCACGGTCGGCGACCTCGACGGCAACCACGACCGCATCGTCGAGGCGATCGGGCGCGCCCGCGCGCTGGGCGTGGAGGTGCTGGCCTTCCCCGAGATGGCGGTCACCGGCTACCCGCCCGAGGACCTGCTCCTCCGCCCGTCCTTCGTCGAACGGGCGATGGAGCGCACGCGCGACCTCCTCCCCCACACCCGCGGGCTGACGGTGGTCGTGGGCACGGTCGAGCGCGCCGGCGCCCTCTACGACGCCGCGGCGGTGCTGCACGACGGCGCGTGGGCGGGCGTCTATCGCAAGCACCACCTGCCCAACTACGGCGTCTTCGACGAACGGCGCTACTTCGAGCCGGGCGCCACGAACCTCGTCTTCGTGCGCGGCGGCGTCACCCTGGGGATCAGCGTCTGCGAGGACATCTGGTTCGCCGGCGACCCCGTCGAGGCGCAGGCGCGGCAGGGCGGGGCGCAGGTGCTGGTCAACCTCTCCGCCTCGCCCTACCACGCCGGCAAGGCGGGCGAGCGCCGGCGCATGCTGGCGGAGCGCGCCACCGCCCAGCGGGCCTTCGTCGCCTACGTCAACCTGGTCGGCGGACAGGACGAGGTGCTGCACGACGGCGCCAGCCTGGTCCTCGACCCGCGCGGCGCGGTGGTCGCGGCCGGCGCGCAGTTCGCCGAGGACCTGGTCGTCGCCGACCTCGACCTCGACGCCGTCGGCGCCGCGCGGCGGGAGGCCGCCTGGCCGGCCGCCGCGGAACCGCCCGGGCGCGTCGGGCTGCCGGCGCTCGCCGCCCCCGCGCGCCCGCCGCTGCCCGTCCGCGCGGCCGGGCCCGCGCCCGGTCCCGAGGCCGAGGTCTACGACGCGCTGGTGCTGGCCACGCGCGACTACGTGCGCAAGAACGGCTTCGACACCGCGGTGATCGGCCTGTCGGGCGGCATCGACTCGGCGCTGTGCGCCTGCGTCGCCACCGACGCGCTCGGACCGGCGAAGGTCGTGGGCGTGAGCATGCCGGGGCCGTACAGCGCGGGGCTCTCGCGCGAGGACGCGGAGCTGCTGGCGCGCGCGCTGGGCATCCGCTTCTACGCCATCCCCATCCACGACGTCTTCGCGGCCTACGGGCACGCGCTGGCGCCGGCCTTCGCCGGGCGCGCCGCGGACCTCACCGAGGAGAACCTCCAGGCGCGCATTCGCGGCAACACCCTGATGGGGCTGTCGAACAAGTTCGGCTGGCTGGTGCTGACCACCGGCAACAAGAGCGAGGTCTCGGTCGGCTACAGCACGCTCTACGGCGACACCGCGGGCGGGTTCGCGGTGCTCAAGGACGTCTACAAGACGATGGTCTACCGGCTGGCGCGGCACCGCAACGGGCGCGGGGCGGTCATCCCGGATCGCACGATCACGCGCGCGCCGACGGCGGAGCTGAAGCCGGACCAGACCGACCAGGACACGCTGCCGCCCTACGACGTGCTCGACGCGATCCTGCAGGCCTACGTCGAGGAGGACCGCGCGGCGGCGGAGATCGTCGCGGCGGGGCACGACGAGGCCACGGTGCAGCGCGTGCTCCGCATGGTGGACGCCGCGGAGTACAAGCGGCGCCAGAGCCCGCCGGGCGTGAAGATCACGCCGCGCGCCTTCGGCCGCGACCGGCGGCTGCCCATCACGAACCGCTGGCGGGGTTGATCGCCTCGCAGGTGCCGGCGGGGCTCGCGGGAAGCGGAAGGCGGCTACGCCGGCTCACGCTCGCCTTCCGCTCCCCGTCTTCGCCCCGCCGGACGCGCGCCGCGCAAACGAACCGCCGGGCCCCGCGGGGCCCGGCGGTCGCGCGATGGATGCCTAGATCCCGGCGCCGAGCACCAGGATCAGGTAGCCCTTGTCCACCCGGATGACGTTCGTGGCCCCGGCCGTGCCGACGCTGTAGAGCGTGAACTCGCCGTCGCCCTTGGCCTCCGTGAGCAGGATCTTCTTGCCGGCGGCGGTGAACAGCCCCGCCGAGGCGTCCCAGCCGACGGTGCGGGTGTCGCCCGTCGCGCCGATGGTCCCCGGCCCCCACAGCTTGGTCGCTCCCGCGCGGATGGCCGCCGGGCCGTCGAGGCTGGTGTTGCCCGCGGTGATGTAGAACTCGACCCCGCCGCCGGGCCCGCTCACGTTCGTGAACTTCCCGACGATGGCCAGGTCGCTGATGGCCTCGAGCTTCTCCTTGTGGTCCTTGTACGCGTCGATGGTGTTCAGGTCCACGGCGATGCGCTCGTAGCCGTCGGCCCCGTCGATGGTGAACGGGTTCGGCAGCTCGAACTCGGCCAGGACCTGCGCCGAGGTGAGGAAGCAGCCCGCGGCGCCCAGCGCCACGAGCGCGACCAACCCCAGGGCCAGCAGCAGACGGTTCTTCATGGCGCGCCTCCTCTCAAGGCACCGGGAAGGAGAAGACGGCGTAGGACGCGCCGAGGGTCACGGCCGCCCACTTGCGCGAGACCTCGCCGTCCACGGCCGCGATCGCCTCGCCGCGCAGGTGCACGGTGAGCTTCGGCATCGGCGAGATGCCGAGACCGAGACCGAAGTTGTAGGCGACGCCGGTCTCGTCCTCCGAGCCGTCGCGCGTGAGCTTGCAGCTGCCGATGCCGGCGAACGGGTAGAACTGGACCGGGCCGCCGAAGGTCAGCAGCAGGTTGGCGCCGAAGCCGGTCAGGTCGAGCCCGGTGCGCGTGTACGTCGTGCCGCCGATCTCCTGCTCCTTCTCGCCGCCCGAGCCCATGAGGAGATAGGGCTCCACCGTCAGCAGCGGCAGCACGGATACGGGCGCGCGGGCGCCGTACAGCATGCCCTGGCCGTTGTCGTCCTGGACGATGGGGATGCCCAGGCCGCCGAACGCGCCGACGCCGACGGACCCCGCCACCGCGGTGCACGGCAGCAGGACCAGCGTCAGCATCGCGAGGATCGCCACTCGTCTCATGAGGTTCCTCCCGTCGTGACCCCGGGGTCGCCCCGGTGGCCGTGGGCCCTGCGGCCCGGTGAACGCCGGCAGTCTACGAACCGGCCCGCGGCCGGTCAACGCCCGAATGCGGCTACCGGCCCGCGGCGATGACCGCCACCAGCGCCCCGTCCTCCATCCGGAACGAGTATGAACTGGTCCCGCCGAGCGCGTAGAGCGTGAAGACTCCGTCGCCGCGGACCTGCTCGAGCAGCGCGGCGCGGCCCTTGCGGAACAGCGCCGCCGAGGCGTCCCAGCCGATCGTCTTCGTCTCGCCGGGGCCGACCCGCAGCGGCCCCCACACCTTGACCGCGGTCGGGTCCAGCGCCACCGCCACCGCGTCGGTGTGCGCGGTGAGCGCCGGGGTCATCCACACCTCCACGTCCAGCGGCGCCGCGCCGGTGTTGGTGAACCGCCCGAGCAGGGCGAGGTCGGCCAGGTCCTTCACCTCGCCGCGGTGGTCGCGCCAGGCCACCACCGTGTTCAGGTCCACGTCGGCACGCTCGATCGCCGTCGGCGCCACCGCCAGCGGGTCGGGCAGCGCGAACGAGACGAGGAACTGCCCGGTGAGGAGGCAGCCGGCGGCGGCGGCGGCCATGGCGAGGGCGAGCAGCGGGACGAGCAGGGTCTTCCTCATGCGGGATCCCTCCGGAGGCCGGTCCGCGGCGGACCCGCGGGCCGGGTCAGTGCACCACGCGCACGGCCATCACGCGCGCCGAGGCGTGGCGGGTGAGACGGTCGGCCAGGTGCTCCAGCATCGCCGACAGGTGGGGGGCCACCCGCTCGACCGGACAGAAGACGACGACCAGCAACCGCGTCGTGTCCCCGGTGACCGCGGTGCGGAGCGAGTCGGAGGTCGGCGCCCCGAACGGGCCCTCGTCGTCGGCGAGCAGCAGGCGCCCGGCGAGGTTCACCCGCTGCTTGCGGATGCCCGCGTAGCCCTCGCCCTCGCGCCCGGCGCGCGCCCGCACCGTGCCCTTCACGAACACGCGGTCGTAGAGCCCGAGCGGGAGCTGGTGCTCGAGCGAGCACAGGTTGCAGACGTCCACCGCCAGGTTGACGCGCGGCAGGCCCCTGCCCTGCACGACGCGGCGCAGCAGCGCCTCGCTGCTCGGGCGGGTCTTGGTGGGGTCCACGCCGAGGCGGTGGAAGAGCGTGCGGGTCTCGGCCACGCCCGGGATCTCGGCGGGCGGCCGCTCGCCGTGCTGCTCGACCAGGCGCGCGCCGACGCGCACGCACTCCTCGTCGAACTCCGGCGGCACCGGGGCGAGGCGCACGCCGTCGGCCTCGAGCAGGCCGAGCGCCAGCGCGTCGCGCAGCGATTCCTCGACCGCCAGACTCAGCTCGGGCGTGCGCGCGTCCATCGCCCCCCCGGTCTCCCCCGGCGGCCCCGGCCGAGCCGGGCCGCCCTCGCGGCACCTGTACTTCGGGGCACACGGCGCGAGCGCGACCGCGTGCCCCCGGTGGGCCCTTCAGTTGTCTCGGTTCGTACGGCTCAACGCATGGGCGGCGGGAAATCCCTTTCCGACCCAACAGCCGGGATGATGGTTGTCTTCTTCTTCCCTGCTGCCAAACTTCATTGTCTTCGCCGCCCACGCGACATCTCGGGCTGGTTCGTGGGCGTCGCTTCGATGGGCGCTGCCGTCGCGCGTCGGCCCTGACCGGCAGCAAACTGTTGCGCGCACCATAACGTGAAACGCCCCGCGTTCCAAGTGGGAATTCACCAACGGGGCGTCGCGCCCTCCCGGCGCAACGAACGTGCCGGGGCCGGGAACGTCGCGCGCGACGTCACGTCGCGTCCCCCGGCAGCTTGCGTTCGACCGAGACGACGCGCCAGCGGCGACGCTCGCCGCCCTCGCCCAGCTCCGTCTCGTCGCCGATGGTGAGACCCACGAGCGCGCGGCCGACCGGCGTCTGGAACGAGATGACGTCTTCACCCAGGTGGTGTTCGTCCTCGCCGAGCACCCAGTACGTGCGCAGTTCCTGGCCGTCGCTCTCGATGACGACCTCCGTGCCGAGGCCGACGACGCCGTCCTTGTACTCCGCCTCGTCGACGAAGCGGGCCCGCGCCAGCCGGAGCTGCAGCGCGGCGACCAGCCGGCTGGCGTTGGCCTGCTTCAGCTTGGCCGAGTGGTACTCGGCGTTCTCGCTCAGGTCCCCGAGCTCGCGGGCCCGCTGGATCGCCGCCGGGATGGTGGTCTTGAGCTCCCGCTCGAGCCGTTCCATCTCCACCTTGAGGCGCTCCCAGGTGACGCGCGTCATGACCGCAAGTTCCGTCCCCTCAGCCTGTTGCCCGACCCCCCGGAACAGCTTGTCGACCCGCTTCTGCCGCTCGGCGCGGATGGCCGCCGCCTCCTCCGCCAGGCCGAGGTGGTCCACCGCCTCCAGCGCGGGGAAGAGATAGCGGTCGCTCGAGCGCCACGAGCGGAACAGCACGCGCACCTTGAGTTGGACCTCCTCCGGGCAGGACTGCCCGGCCAGCAGCTTTGCGAAGGCGCCGCCCGGCTCGAGCCAGCGCTGCACCTTCTCGGCGACCGAGCGCTTGGGCCGGTCCTCGATGAGCGTCAGCGCGGACCACAGCAGCAGCCACGCGTCGGGCTGCGGCGGGGCGCCCACGCCCGGCGCCGGGGCACCTGCGCCTGGGGCACCCGCGCCTGGGGCACCCGCGCCCGGGGCGGGTCCGGGTCCGGGTCCGGGTCCGGGTCCGGGTCCGGCCGCCAACTCGTCTTCCAGCAGCCGCATGGCCGCCCCCGGGTAGCGCGACGCGTGCACGAGCAGGGTGTGCCGCAGCACGCTGCGGCCCTCGTCGTCGAGCGTGGCCCGCAGCCGCTCCGCCTCCTCGCGCACGGACGCGAACCGCGAGTCGAGAGCGGAGAGGATGGCGTCGGGGCCCGCCCCCGCCGCGAGCGAGACGGCGAGCAGCGCCGACTGCTCGGGCTCGCCCGGCAGGTCGGTGATCGCCAGCCCCTGCTCCCACAGTCCCGTCAGCACGACCTTCCACTCCACGGCGCGCTCGGGGAACCAGTGCGCGAAGTACAGGCCGGCGCGCACGCGGTCCTCACGCTCCCCCTGCTCGTCGAGCATGGCCCGTTCGACGAAGCGCCCGAAGCGCTGCGCCAGCGCCGTCTCGGCGTTGGGGTGCTGCGCCAGGAACTTGCGCAGCGTGGCGAGGTTGACGCGCGCCGGCTTGCGCACCTCGAGCCCGGGCAGCGGCGCCCCCGCCGTCTCCTCCGCCCCTCCCGC